>NZ_LZJX01000046.1:0-12447 GCF_001667595.1 Mycobacterium sp. E2989
ACCTGGCTTAACAGCTCGCTGACGGTCGGATCACCGGCCACGTCCACCCGCAGCACCAACGTGTTGACGAAGAATCCGACCAGCCCATCCAGGGCCGAGTCGCGCCGCCCGGCGATCGGAAAGCCCACGAGCACATCGGAACTCGCGCTCACACGCGAGATCAGCACCGCCAACGCGGCCTGGACCACCATGAAACTGGTCGCGCCGCACTCGCGCGCCACCGCGCGCACCCGCCGCTGCAGCTCCGCGGACCAATCCACCACCACCGTGTCCCCGCACTGATCGGCCACCGCCGGATACGGCCGATCCGTCGGCAACTCCACACGTTCGGGAATCCCGGCCAGCGCATCCTCCCAGTACGCCAACTGCGCGGCGATGGGGCTACCGCCGTCCGCGAGATCACCGAGTTGGGCTCGCTGCCACAACGTGTAATCCGCGTACTGCACCGGCAAATCAGCCCAATCGGGAGCGCGGCCGGCACACCGGCTGGCATAAGCCACATTCAGATCGCCGACGAGCGGAGCGATCGACCACCCGTCCGCGGCGATGTGATGCACCGCGCCCACGAGCACGTGGTCGTTGTCGGCGACGCGGAACAGCGTGGCCCGGAACGGGATCTCGGTTTGCAGGTCGAACACGTGGTGCGCCGTGGTATCGATGGCCTCGTCGATGAAGGCCGGCGGCCATCTCCCCGCATCGATGACCTGCAGGACAGCCTCGTCGCGCCGAGCCGGCAAGATGCGCTGGAACGGCACGCCGTCCAGGTCGGGGAACACCGTGCGCAGGGATTCATGACGGGCGATGACATCGTCGACCGCGGCGCGCAGCGCGTCGATGTCCAGCTCGCCATGCAGCCGCAAAGCCACAGCCAGGTTGTAAACCGATGAGGGGCCTTGCAATTGGTCGAGGAACCACAGCCGGCTTTGGGCGAACGACAACGGAATGACCTGGGGCCGCTGGGCGGGCGCCAGGGGCTGCGGGCGTTCGCCATCACCGCCGATGTGGGCTGCCAGCTGGGCGATGGTTGGCGCGTCGAACAGGGTGTGCATCGACACGTCGGTGGCCAGGCCGGCGTTGATCGCCGCGATCACGCGCATCGCGGAGACGGAGTCGCCGCCGAGATCGAAGAAGGAGTCGTCGATGCCGACCCGCTCGAGACCGAGCACCTGCGCGTAGATGCCGGCGAGGATGTCCTGGTTCGGATCGCTGGGAGCGCGGTATCGCTCACCATTGGTGTACTCCGGCGCCGGTAGGGCGCGGGTGTCGAGCTTGCCGTTGACCGTCAGGGGCAGCGCCTGCAACACGACGATGGCCGCGGGGACCATGTAGCCGGGCAGCCGGCGGGCCAGCGCAGCGCGGGCGGCGGCAGGGTCCACCGCGCCGGGCGTCGTCTCGGTGAGGTAGCCGACGAGCCGTCTGTCACCGGGCCGGTCCTCGCGAGCGATCACCGCGGCCTGCGCGACGCCGTCGAGTTCGCTGAGCGCGGTGCGGATTTCGCCGAGTTCGATGCGATATCCGCGGATCTTCACTTGATCGTCGGCCCGCCCGAGGTAGTCGAGTTGTCCGTCGGGGCGCCAGCGCACCAGGTCCCCGGTGCGATACATCCGGGTCCCGGGTGGCCCGAACGGGCACGCCACGAACCGCGAGGCGGTCAGGCCGGCCCGGCGCCAGTAACCCACGCCCACACCGCGTCCCGCGATGTACAGCTCGCCGACCACCTTGGGCATCACCGGACGCAGCAACTCGTCGAGGACGAAGAACGCGGCTCCGGCGATCGGTGATCCAATGGGCGGTGCACCCGAACCCGGCGCCAGCGGCAGGCTCTTCGATGCCCACATCGTGGTTTCGGTCGGGCCGTAGACGTTGACCATGACGCGCCCGGGCGCCCAGGTGTCCACCAGCGCCGGAGGACATGCTTCGGCGCCGATGATTAATGCCGCGCGGCCCAGTCCGTCGGGTGACAGGCCGCTGACCGCGGACGGGGTCTGGGTCAGCACGCTCACCTGTTCTTCCATCAATAGGGTGTGGAAGTCTTCCGGTGAGCGGGCCACCGACTCGGGTACCACCACCAGTCGTCCACCGAACAGCAGCGCGGCCCAGATCTCCCACACCGAGAAGTCGAACGCGTACGAATGAAACTGCGTCCACACCTGGTCGGGGCTCAGGGCGATCCCGGTCTCGAGCGAATCGAACAACTGCGTGACGTTGTGGTGGGTGACGGCAACGCCTTTCGGCACACCGGTGGTTCCGGAGGTGTAGACCAGGTGGGCCATGTCGTCGGGTGAGGGGGGCGGCGGCGCGGTGACGCGCTGGGCCTCGATTCGATGGTCGGCGACATCGATGACGGTCACACCGCAGCCGTCCAGCCGCGACCTCAGCTCAGCCGTGGTCAGGACGGCGATCGGGGTGGCGTCGGCGAGCATGAACTCGATGCGGGCCCGAGGATGCATCGGGTCGATCGGCAGGTACGCCGCGCCGGTCTTGAGCACCGCCAAGATCGCCGCAATGGCCTCGGCGCACCGGGGAAAGAGCAGGGCCACCCGCACACCCGGGCGCGCACCGTGGTCAATCAGCAGGTGCGCCAGCCGATTAGCGGCCTCGTCGAGCTCCCGATAGGTCATCGAGCGGCCCTCGAAGGTCACCGCCACGGCATCCGGGGCCCGCGATACCTGCTCGGAGAAAAGTGCCGGAATCGACGCCCGCTTCGCGGGCTGGGTCAACACCGCGCGGTTGCTCCACTCGTCCAGGCGCGCGTGCTCGGACTCGTTGAGCAAGTCGATGGACAACAACCGGCGGGTTGGGTTGGTGGTCAAATCATCCCCCTAGATCAGTGGTCATGGCCACCAACACCCGCTGGAAGCGTTCGATCAATGACTCGATGCTCTCGGCATCGAATACCTGGCTGTCGTATTCGACGCGGAGAACCAATTCGCGGTCGGGCCGGGCCTGCATCGTCAGCGGGTAGTGGCTGGATTCGATGCCGGTGAATTCGGTGATGGCCAAGCCGTTGCTGTGGGACAGTGCCGTGGCGTCGATCGGGTAGTTCTCGAACACGAACAACGTGTCGAACAGCTGGTCGAGACCCGTGATGCGGTGAATCTCCTTGAGCGCCAGATGCTCATGGTCGATGGTTTGCTTGTGCGCGGTGTGCAATTGGCCGAGCAGGTCGGCGACGGTGGTGTCCGGGGTGATGGTCGCGCGCACCGGAATGGTGTTGATCATCAGGCCCACCATGGTTTCGGCGCCGACCACATCGGTCGGCCGTCCGGAGACGGCGGCGCCGAAGACGACGTCGCGCCGGCCGGTCATCGACATCAACACCTGCGCCCACGCGCCCTGCAGCACGGTGTTGACCGTCGTGTGGCAGGACCGCGCCAGCTCGTTGACGGCCAGGGTGGTGGCCTCCGGGACCCGGGCCGAGGCGGCTTCCCGGGCACCCAGCGCCGGCCGGCCCGGCGGTCCGACCAGCGTGGGCGTGTGGAAGCCGGCGAGCACCTCGCGCCAGGCCGCTTCCGCGGCGTCGAGGTCACGCTCGGCCAGCCAATTAACGAACCGGCGATACGACACGGCCGCCGGTAGCCGCTGGCCGTAGTAACTGGCGAAGATCTCCTGCAGCAGAACGGGTAACGACCAGCCATCGAGCACGATGTGGTGGTTGGTCAATACGACGCGGTAGGCTTCCGGCCCCGTGCGGATCAGGGCGGCGCGGAAAGCGGGCGAGCCCTTGAGATCGCACACCGCCGCGCGTTCGTCGCTGCAGATGCGCCGCAGCTGCCCGTCCACGTCACCCTCGAGTTCGACGTATTGCCAGGGTGTTTGGGGCTCGGCCGGGATGAGCTGGACCGGCTCGTCGAAGCGGGTGCAGAATCGCGCGGCCAGATTGGGGTGACGGTGGACGACGGCGTCCACTGCGCCGCGCAGGCGATCGGGGTCGAGCGGGCCGGAGACCGAGATGTCGAGCTGCATCGAGTACAGGTCGCCGTCGCTGTTCTGGGCTGCCGCGTGGAACAGCAAGCCTTGCTGAAGCGGGGTGAGCGGCAAGATGTCGGCGATCGGGAATTGCCGCTGCAATTCGTCGATCTGGGGCTGGGTGAGACGCGCGGGGATGATGTCGGATGGGGTGATGCCGCCGCCGCCGCGCTGGACATGGGCGCAGATGCCGGTCAGCGCGTCGAACCACAACTGACTGAGCCGCTCGACTTGCGGGCGATCGAGCGCTGAACGCGCCCAGGTCCATTCGGCGTGCAGGCGCGGTCCGGCGCCCGTGTCGACCGCGCCCGCGTTGAGCTCCAGGGTGTGGGCGAGCGGCATCGGCACCGCCGTGGCGGACGTGGTGATGTCCAGGCCGTCTTGGCTGATTCGCCAGAGTTCTCCGGGCGCCTCGGATCCGTCCAGCCGACCGAAGTAGTTGAAGCCGATCGGCGGGTCGGACTCGGGGAGCGCGACGCCGGCGTTGAGGTAGCGCAGCAGACCGTAGGTCAGGCCCTCGGGGACGGCGCGAAGTTGCTCCTTGGCGCGCTTGACGAACGCGCCGACTGCGGCGTCACCGGTGAGCAGTTGCGCCCAGCGCGGCCCGTCGACCGGCAGGGGCATGGGGTATTTGGTGGTGAACCAGCCCACGGTGCGGGATAGGTCGACCTCGGCGGTGAGATCTTCGTAGCGGCCATGGCCCTCGACGTCGATCGCGATGGATGCGTCCCCGTCAGGACCCGAGAACTCCCTCCACGCCAACCCGAAGGCGATCAGCAGGATTTCTTGGATGCCGATATGGAATGCCGCGGTAACCTCACCGAGCAGCAGTCGCGTGGTGTCGGCGTCCAGCGACGCCGTCAGGTGCCCGGCGCTGGCGTAGGTGTCGATCTGTGCTACCGGTCCCGGCAGGGGGGCCCGGGTGACCGCGACCTGTCGCCAGGCCTCGGCCTGGTCGACCACCGCGGGCCGGCGGGCGTGTTCGGCCAGTAGCGCGGCCCACCGCTGGAAGGAAGTCCCGCCTGCCGGCAGCGTGATCGGCCGACCGCTGCGCCGCTGCGCCCAGGCGATGTTGATGTCTTCCAACAGAATTCGCCAGGACACGGCGTCGACGGCAAGATGATGGAGCATCAACACCAGTTGTCGGGTGCCGGCCACCCACAGCGCGCTGAGCATCACGCCGGCCGCGGGGTTTAGTCGTGACCGCGCGCTCGCCACCGCTTCGTCGGTCACCTCGTCGACCGCCAGCAGGCACGCGCCGGCGTCGACCGAGCCCGGCTCGGGCACCGTCAACGACCACTCACCGGTGGCGCCGTCGTCAGCGCGCAACCGCAACATCGCGTGGCGGTCGAGCAGGGCTTGCAGGAGCGCGACCACGTCCGCTTGGGCGGCGCCCGGGGGCGCTAGTAGCACCATCGTCTGGTTGAACTGGTCGATGGGGCCGTCGATCTCGTGCAGCCAGTGCATGATCGGGGTTGGCGTGACAGGGCCGATGCCCTCGTCGACCACATCGCCCGGCCCGCTGCCGATGTGGGCGACGCGCGCGAGTCGCGCCACGGTCTGCTCGACGAAGATGTCTCGCGGCCGGCACATCACACCGGCTGCTCGGGCGCGGGCGACCACTTGCATGGACGAGATGCTGTCTCCGCCAAGGTCGAAGAAAGAATCGTCCACGCCGACGCGGTCTAGGCGCAGGACCTGGGCGTAGATGCCGGTCAGGATTTCCTCGATGGCGTCGGTCGGGGCTCGGTAATGGTCGCCCGCCTGGTAGTCGGGAGCGGGCAGGGCGCGGGTGTCGAGCTTCCCGTTGATGGTGGTGGGCAGCGCATCGAGGACCATGACCGCGGCGGGCACCATGTAACCGGGCAACCGTTCGGTGAGCGCGGCGCGCACGTCGGTTGGATCAGCGGTGCCGGTGACATAGGCGACCAGTCGCTTGTCACCGGGGTGGTCTTCGCGGGCGATGACCGTGGCGCGCTCGATGCCCTCGAGTTCGGTTAGCGCGGCGTGGATTTCACCGAGCTCGATGCGGTGCCCACGAATCTTCACCTGTTCGTCGACGCGTCCGAGATAGTGCAGTTGCCCGTCGGGCCGCCAGCGGACCAGATCACCGGTGCGATACATGCGCGCCCCTCGGCCACCGAACGGGCAGGCCACGAAACGCGACGCCGTCAGCCCCGCCCGCCGCAGATACCCGACGCCGACGCCGTGGCCGGCGACATACAGTTCACCGACGACGCCCGGCGGCACCTGGCGCAACGACTGGTCGAGGACGAACAGCGCCGCCCCCGGAACCGGTGCGCCGATGGGCACCGTGCCCGACCCGGCCGTCAGCGGCGCGCTGATCGCGACGCACATCGTCGTCTCGGTCGGGCCGTAGGCGTTGATCATCAACCGCCCGGGCGCCCATCGGTCGACCACTTCGGCTGGGCACGCCTCACCCACCACCACCAACGCCGCCGATTCCAGCCGCTCGGGCGACAACAGTTCGACGGCGGACGGGGTTTGCGTCAGCACGTCGGCTTGTTCGGCGGCCAGCAGGTCCTCGAAGTCCGCCGGCGACGTCGTCACGTCCTCGGTCACCACGACTACCCGGCCGCCGCGTAGCAGCGGACCGAAGATCTCCCACACCGAGACGTCGAAGGCCAGGGAGTGACATTGCGGCCAGACACCCGTGCTCGGCAGACCGCCATCCAGCGACCCCAGTAGTTGAGTGACGTTGTGGTGGCTGATGGCAACGCATTTCGGAACCCCGGTGGTCCCCGACGTATAGATGAGGTATGCGAGGTTGTCGGGGCCGGGCGCGGCAAGCGGTGTGTCGGGGTGCGAGCCGATTGCGTCCTCGCTGAAGACGATGGTCGCAAGGTCGTGCCCGTCGAACCGCGAACGCAGCCCGGCGGTGGTGATCGCGGCGAGTGGCGCGGCGTCGGTGAGCATGAATTCCAGCCGGGCCGCGGGCAGCGCCGGATCGATCGGCAGATAGGCCGCCCCGGTCTTGAGCACCGCGAGGATTGCGATGATGGCCTCGGGGGAACGGGAAAACAGCAGCGCGACGCATTCGCCGGGAGCGGCGCCATGTCCGGTGAGCAAGTGCGCCAACCGGTTTGAGGCCGCGTCCAGCTCCTCGTAGGTCCAGGTGCGCGTCCCGCCGCTGATCGCCACCGCGTGGGGGTCGCGGCAGACATGGGTCGCGAACAAGGTCGGGATCGACACCGGCGGCGGCGCGGGCCGGTCCAACACCGCCCGGTTGCACGCCCCGTCAAGGCGGTCGCGCTCCCGCGCGTCCAACAGATCGATCGACGACAACCGCAGTTGCGGCTCGGTGGTCATCGCCACCAGCACCCGCTCGAACCGCTCGACGAGCCGGGCGATTGTGCCCGAGTCGAACACGTCGGTGCGGAACTCCACCGTGCCCCGAATCCCGTCGGGCGCACCGTCCTCGGTCCAACGCTCGGCCAGCGAAAACGTCAAATCCATGCGGGCGGTGTGGGTGTCGATCGGCACCTGGGTGACCTGCAGATCGCCCAGCGCCAGCCCGGCGACCGGGTCACTCGCGTGGCCCGGCAGGTTTTGCCACGCCAACGCCACTTGGGCGAGCGGGTGGTGGCTGAGCGACCGGGTGGGGTTGAGCCGCTCGACGAGTACCTCGAACGGCACGTCTTGGTGCTCGAAGGCGAGCAGACTGCGTCGACGCACCTGGGCCAGCAAGTCGGCAACGGTTGGATCTCCGGCCACGTCCACCCGCAGGACCAAGGTGTTGACGAAGAAGCCCACCAGTTCATCGAGCCCCGGGTCGCCGCGGCCGGCGACCGGGAAGGCCACCGCGACATCGGAAGTCGCGCCGAGCCGCGACAGTAGTACCGCCAAAGCGGCCTGAACGACCATGAAACTCGTCGCGTTGTATCCGCGCGCCACCTCGCGTATGCGCCGCTGCAGATCGGCTGGCCAGTCCACGGTCACACTGGCGCCGCAGTGGTCAGCCACCGAGGGATACGGTCGGTCGGTGGGTAGCTCCAGGCGCTCGGGCATGCCGGCCAGGGCTTCTTCCCAATATTTCAGTTGCGCGGCGATCCGGCTGTGGGGGTCGTCCAGCGCGCCGAACGTCGACCGTTGCCACAACGTGTAATCCACGTATTGCACGGGCAGTGGCGGCCAATCCGGGGCCAGCCCGTGCCGGCGGGCCCGGTAGGCCACGTTGAGATCGCGGATGAACGGCGCCAGCGACCAGCCGTCGAAGGCGATGTGGTGGACGACACCGACCAGCACGTGCTCGTCGTCACCGGCACGAAACAGCTTTGCCCGCAGCGGAATTTCGGTCTCCAGGACGAACGGGTGATGCGCCGCTTCGTCGATGGCCTCATCGAGTCTGGCGGGCGGCCACGCGGTGGCGTCGATGACCTCCCAACCGATATCAGCCCGGTCGGGGGGGACGACGAGTTGCTGGGGCAGTCCATCGGGGGCGGGATACGCCGTGCGCAGGCTTTCATGCCGGGCCACCACGTCGGCCAGGGAGGACGCCAGCGAATCGGGATCAAGGGCGCCGCGCAGCCTCAGCGCCACCGTCATGTGGTAAACGCCTGAGGGGCCTTGCAACTGGTCGAGAATCCAGAGCCGGTTCTGGGCGAACGAGAGCGGGATCGCCGCGGGCCGCTCGCATGCGACCAACGGGCTGCGTGGGCTCGACTCGGCGTTGAGGCGGGGCGCCAACTGCGCGATGGTGGGCGCGTCGAAAAGCTGGTGCACAACGAGGTCCGTGCCCAGCGCGGTGTTGATCGCAGGGATCAGGCGCATCGCGGACAGCGAATCGCCGCCGAGGTCGAAGAAGGAGTCGTCGATGCCGACGCGGTCGAGGCCGAGGGTCTGGGCGTAGACGGTGGCGAGCAGGTCTTCGACGGCGGTGGTGGGCGCGCGGTAGTCCTCGGCGCTGGTGTAGTCGGGTGGGGGCAGGGCGCGGGTGTCGAGTTTGCCGTTGACGGTCAGGGGCAGCGCCTGCAGCACCACGATCGCCACGGGCACCATGTGGCCGGGCAGCCGATCGGTGAGAGCCGACCGCGCCGCGGCGGGATCGACCGTGCCGGTGGCACTTTCGACGACGTAGCCGACGAGGCGCTTGTCGCCAGGGCGGTCTTCGCGGGTGACGACGGCGGCGTGTTCAACCCCGTCGAGTGCGGTCAGGGCGGCCTGGATCTCACTGAGTTCGATGCGGTAACCGCGGATCTTGACCTGTTCGTCGGCCCGGCCGAGGTAGTCGAGTTGGCCGTCGGGGCGCCAGCGGACCAGGTCACCGGTGCGATACATCCGGGTTCCCGACGGCCCGAACGGGCAGGCCACGAAGCGGGAGGCGGTCAACGAGGCCCGGTGCCGATACCCCACCCCGACGCCGCGACCGGCCACATAGAGCTCGCCGACGACTCCGGGCGGGACGGGGCGCAGCCAGTCGTCCAGTACGAACAAGCTCGCGGTCGGCACCGGGGCGCCGATCGGTACGGTCCCCAAACCCGTTGTCAACGGCGCGCTTAGCGTCGCGTAGACCGTGACCTCGGTGGGACCGTAGGCGTTGATCAGCACGCGCCCGGGTGCCCACCGGTCCACCAACTCGCCGGGGCAGGCCTCGCCGCCGAGCAGAAGTGCGACCGACTCCAAGCCGTGCTGGGGAAGCGCCGCGGCGGCCGACGGCGTCTGGGTGAGCACGTTGACGCGTTCGGCGACGAGCAGGGCGTGGAAGTCTTTGGGTGAGGTGACCACCTCCTCGGGCACCACGACGAGGCGCCCGCCGCCGAGCAGCGCGGCCCAGATTTCCCAGACGGAAAAGTCGAACGCGTACGAGTGGCACTGCGTCCACACCTGGTCCGCGGGCAGATGCGCCGACGCCGACTCGACCAAGTGGGCGAGGTTGCGGTGTGTGATCGCAACGCCTTTGGGCACTCCCGTGGTGCCCGAGGTGTAGATGAGGTAGGCGACGTCGTCCGGCGAGGGGGTCGTCGGCTCGGGCCCGCGTTGAGCCGTCGTGCGGTCGTCGGTGATGTCGATGACGGCCAATGCCCGTCCCGCCAACCGTGGCCGCAGCGCGGTGGTGGTGACCGCGACCGCCGGCGCGGCGTCAGTCAGCATGAATGCGATTCGCTCGTCGGGCAGGGCCGGGTCGATCGCGAGGTACGCCGCACCCGCCCTCAATACCGCGAGCATCGCGATGACTGCTTCCGCGGAGCGTTCCAGTAACAGCGCCACACACCCGCCGGGCCCGGCACCGCAGCCGGATATCAGCCGGGCCAGCTGATCCGAGGCCTCGTCGACCTCCCGATACGTCAGGGACCGGCCCGCGTCGCTGATGGCGATCGCCTGCGGGGAGCGGGCCGTGTGGCCCGCGAACAGTTCCGGGATCGACAGCGGCGTCGGCCCCGGCTCGCCCAGGGCCGTCCGGTTGCCCATCGCATCGAGGCGGGTGCGCTCGTCGGCGCCGAGCAGGTCGATCGCCGACAATCGGAGCTGGGGGTCGGCGGCCATCGCCGACATGATGCGCTGCAGTCGATTGGCCAGCGTAGCAATGGTTTCCGCGTCGAACACGTCCGTGTCGTACTCGATGCGGAAGCCGAGCTCGGTACCCGGTGTGGCCTGCATGGTCAACGGGTAGTGGTTGGATTCGTGGCCGGTGAACCCGGCAACGGTCAACCCGTCGACGTTCAGCATTGTGGCGGGGTCGACGGGGTAGTTCTCGTAGACGAACAGGGTGTCGAACAGTTGGTCGTGGCCGGTGGCGCGGTGAATCTCGTTGAGCGCCAGGTGTTGATGGTCGAGGGTGTGGTTGTGGGCGTTGTGCAGTTGTTCGAGCAGGTCGGCGGTGGTGGTGGCCGGGGTGATGGTGGCCCGCACCGGCACGGTGTTGATCATCAGGCCGACGATCGTTTCGGCGCCGGCCACCTCCGTGGGCCGTCCCGACACCGCGGTGCCGAACACGACGTCGCGCTGGCCGGTCATGCCCATCAGCAGCTGCGCCCAGGCCGCCTGCAGCACGGTGTTGACCGTGGTGTGATTCGAGCGCGCCAGCTCGTTCAACGCCGAGGTGGCCTGCTCCGATATGTCGAACGCCCGAGTGGCTTTGGGCCCGGGCTTGATTCGGGTTGGCGGGCCGACCAGGGTCGGGGCGTCGAGGCCGGCGAGTGCCTGTCGCCAGGCGGCGCGGGCGGCGTCGACGTCGCGTTCGGCCAGCCAGGTGACGAAGCGGCGGTATGGCGTCGGGGCGGGCAGCGGCCGGCCCTGGTAGGCGGCGAAGATCTCTTGCAGCAGGATCGGCAGTGACCAGCCGTCCAGCACGATGTGATGGAACGTCAACAGGATTCGGTGCCGGTCCTCGGCGGTGCGGATCAACGCCACCCGGAAGACCGGCTCCTCGGCGAGCTCGCACACGCTCGCCCGTTCGGCGGCCCTGACGCGCTGGATCGGCTCCTCGGAGTCGAGCGTTTCGTATCGCCAGGCCGCCGAGGGGTTGGCCAAGACGATCTGCACCGGCTGGTCGAATCGTGGGCAGAACCGGGCGGCCAGGTTGGGGTGGCGCCTGACGACGGTTTGGACGGCGTCGTGCAGTCGTGCGGGGTCGAGGGGACCGTCGACGGTGATGTCGAGTTGCATCGCATACAGGTCGCCGAGGCCGTGAGCGGTGCGCGCGTGAAAGAGCAATCCCTCCTGGAGCGGGGTGAGCGGCAGGATGTCGGCGACGTCGTATTGCTGTTGTAGTTGGTCGATTTGGTCCTGGGTGAGCCGGGCGGGGGTGATGTCGGAGGGGGTCAGGCCGCCGCCGCCGTGTTGGACGTGGGTGCAGATCCCGCCCAGCGCGTCGAAGAAGAGTTGGCTGAGCCGGTCGATCTGCGCGCGGTCCAGCGCTGAGGGCGCCCAGGTCCAGGTGGCGTTGAGGCGCGAGCCCGTGTCGGTGTCGATGGTGGCGGCGTTCAGCTCGACGCTGTGCGACAGCGGCATCGGCACCGCGGCTGCCGCGGCGGCGATCTCCAGGCTGTCGCGGCTCACCCCCCACAGGTCGCCGGGGAGGTCGGCGGCGGCCGTGCCGCCGAGGCGTCCGAGGTAGTTGAAGCCGATGGTCGGGTCGGGTGTGGTCAGCTCGTTGGTGAGGTAGCGCAGCAGTCCGTAGGTCAGCGGGTGGGGCAGGGCGCGTAGTTGTTCCTTGGCGGCCTTGATGATTGGGCCCAGCGCGGGATCGCCGGCGGCGACGCGCGACCAGCCGGGCCCGGCCACCGACAGCGCGACCGGGTATTTGGTGGTGAACCAGCCCACCGTGCGGGACAGGTCCACGTCGCGGGACAGTTCGTCGTGGCGGCCATGCCCCTCGACGTCGATGCCGATCGCGTCGCCGGTGCCCAGGAATTCGGCCCAGGCCAGCGCGTAGGCGATCAGCAAGACCTCCTGCACCCCGGTGTGAAACGCCGCGGGCACCTCGGTAAGCAGACGCCGCGTCATGTCGGCGTCCAG
>NZ_LZJX01000047.1:0-539 GCF_001667595.1 Mycobacterium sp. E2989
TCGCGGGGCACCCGGGCCGCGGTGAACGCCCCCTGCGGGGCGTTGGGATCCAGCGGCACGTTCTCGGCGCCGTCCGACTCCAGCACGATGCGCGCGGGCTTGAGGCTGTCGATCGCGGCCTTGACCGCCTGGCGGTTGGTCGTCGGGGCGACCAGCAGCGAGGCGTTGGCCGCGAACTCCACCAGCCCCAGGTTGATGCCCGGCGTCAGCTGGGTGGCGAACTGGGTGGCCGCCTCCTCGGCGGCCTTGAGCCGGTTGGGCGGCACGTCGGTCGCCCGCATGGACTGCGACATGTCGATGACCAGCACGATGACGGCCCGGTTGCGCGGGATGCGCATGTCGTGGGTGGGGGTCGCGAGCGCGATGGTCAGCAGAACCAGGCTGAGCAGCGACACCGCGATCGGGATGTGACGCGCCAGCGACTGCGGCACGCTCGTCTCGGTGAACCGGCGCAGCCGGCGCCGGCGGCGAGCCTGGACCAGGATGTAGACCCCGAGCAGAGCCAGCGGGAGCAAACCGAACAACAGCATGCCCGGGCG
>NZ_LZJX01000048.1:0-28353 GCF_001667595.1 Mycobacterium sp. E2989
GCGCCGCCCTCCCCGCCCCCCCCCCCGGCGGCGGGTTTCGCGCCCCCCTACGTGATCGCACCGCCCGGCATCGGGTCCGGCTCCGGGATGGGCGCGGGTGCCAGCGCGAGCGCCAAAAGGAAAGCGCCGGAGCCGGATAGCGCCGCGGCCGGCGCGACCGCGGCGGCTCGGGAACAGGCCAGGAAGCGCCGGCGCCGGCGCGCGGCGCAACGCGACCACGGCGACGAGTTCGCCGACATGAACGTCGACGTCGACCCGGACTGGGGCGCCCCGGATGGCGAGCCGTCCACGGTCGCGTCGGATCGCGGCGCCGCCGCGCTGGGGTTCGCCGGAACCGCGCGCCGGGAGGCCGGCGCCCCGGCGACGGGACTGACAGCGCTGTCGGCCGACGAGTTCGGGGCCGGGCCGCGGGTACCGATGCTGCCGGGCGGCTGGAGCCCCGGGTCGACCACCGCGCCGGATCGGCCCGACACCGGACGCCGGTAATGTCGACTCTGTGCGTAGCGAAGGTGATACCTGGGACATCACAACAAGTGTCGGTTCGACGGCGTTATTCGTGGCGACCGCCCGAGCGTTGGAGGCGCGCAAGCCCGACCCGTTGGCGGTCGACCCGTACGCGGAGGTGTTCTGCCGCGCCGTGGGTGGGTGGGCCGCCGACGTGCTGGACGGCAAGGCCCCTGGCCACGAGCTGACAACGCCCGAATTCGGCGAACACTTCGTCAACTTCCAGGGCGCACGCACCAAGTATTTCGACGAGTACTTCCGCCGCGCCGCCGCCGCGGGCGTGCGGCAGGTGGTCATCCTGGCGGCGGGGCTGGACTCGCGCGCCTACCGGCTGGACTGGCCCGCCGGCACCACCATCTTCGAGCTGGACCAGCCGCAGGTCCTCGACTTCAAGCGTGAGGTGCTCGCCGGCCAGGGCGCCCAGCCGAACGCCGAACGGCGCGAGATCGCGGTGGACCTGCGCGAGGACTGGCCGCAGGCGCTGCGTGACAACGGCTTTGACGCCGCCCGGCCGTCGGCCTGGATAGCCGAGGGCCTGCTCATCTACCTCCCGGCCGCCGCCGAGGAGCAGCTGTTCACCGGCATCGATAACCTGGCCGCCCCGGGCAGCCACGTCGCCGTCGAGGACGGCGCCCCGCTCGACCAGGCGGACTTCGAGGCGAAACGCGAGGAGGAGCGCGCCGCGATGGCCGACGGTGCCGAGCGGCCCTTCTATCAGTTGGTGTACAACGAGCGGATCGCGCCGGCGACCGAGTGGTTCGGCGAGCGCGGCTGGACCGCCGTCGGCACCCCGCTGGCCGATTTCCTGCGCCAGAACGGCAGGCCGGTCCCCGGGCCGGACGTCGACGCCGGCCCGATGGTCGCCCGCAACACCCTGATGAGCGCCGTCAAAGACTGAGCTCTTCAAGAGTTCCCGATGAGTTGATCCCGCGACGGAACTTTTCCGCGCCGCGCCCCGACTACTACCGGGCTGATCGGTGCGCCGCCCAACAGCCCGGGCGGCGCCGGTCTCGGTCCGGCGAGGAGTTCGGCGCATGGCGTTACGCGGTTTCTCCGACGGTTGGGCCGGTGGCGGGCGATGACCGCGCCGGTATGGATGGCACTGCCCCCCGAGGTGCACTCGGCGGAGCTGAGCAGCGGTCCCGGGCCGGGCGGCCTGTTGGCCGCCGCGGCGGCCTGGAGCTCGCTGAGCGCGACCTACGCGTCGGCGGCCGACGAGCTGTCCGCGACCCTGGCCGCGACGCAGGGCGGGGCGTGGGAGGGGCCCACCGCCGCGCAGTACGCGGCCGCGCACGCGCCCTACCTGGCGTGGCTGACGCAGGCCAGCGCCAACAGCGCGGCGGCCGCGGCCCGGCACGAGACCGCGGCCACGGCCTACACCGCGGCCCTGGCCGCGATGCCGACGCTGCCGGAACTGGCCGCCAACCACACCGTGCACGGGGTGTTGGTGGCCACCAACTTCTTTGGCATCAACACGATTCCGATCGCGCTCAACGAGGCCGATTACGCGCGGATGTGGGTGCAGGCCGCCACCACCATGTCCACCTATCAGGCGGTCTCCACCGCGGCGGTGGCGTCGGCTCCTCCGACCGACCCGGCGCCATCGATCTTGAACAGCAGCGATAGCACCGGCGAAGACAGCGACGACACCGGCATCGTCGACAATGACGGCGGCGACCCGACCCAACTGAGCTGGTGGATCAATCGCATCACCGAGATCTTCGACACCATCTGGAAAGACTTGGCGGAATTTCCCGAGGACCCGGTCGATGCTTTAGAGGATTTGTTTGACGACATTTTCGGGCCAGCCGGACTCATTGCAGACGAGTTCACCCACGTCGGGGAGGCGCTTCAGACTTTCCCCCAGCTTGCGGCCCTTCCGCTGGTGGTGCCGGCCGGATTTGGGGGAGGCATCGCAGGCTTGACTCTGCTGGCCGGCATCCAGCCGGAGGTGGTCACGACGCCGGTCCCCGCCGCCGTGCCGGCACCGATGCCCGCGGCGCCGAGTGCCCCGGCCGTCAGCGGCGCGCCCGTGGTGAGTGCCGCTCCGGCCGCAGCGCCGGCCCCGTCTTCAGCCCCGACGTCGGCGCCGTCGTCCGCCCCCGCCTCGGCCCCTGCGACCGCGGCGCCCCCGCCGCCGCCGCCCGTGACCGGCGCCGAGGGAGCCGCCTTCCCGTACCTGGTCGGCGGGCCCACGATCGGGACGGACACGGGCATGGGCAGCGGTGCGCAGCGTAAGGCTCCCGAGCCCGATTCCGCCGCGGCGGCCGCGGGTGCCGCGGTATCGGCGCGGGAGCAGCGGCGGGCCCGGCGGCGCCGGCGGGCCGGGATGAACGAGCACCAGCGCGGCTACCGCTACGAATTCGTCGACGGCGACGCCGGAGGAGACGGCATTGTCGAGCCCGAACCGCCCGCGGTGGCGGCGTCCGCGCACGGCGCGGGCCCGCTGGGTTTCGCCGGGACGGCGAGCAAGGGGGCCGTCGACGCGGCCGGCCTGGCGACGCTGGCCGGCGACGAGTTCGGCGGCGGGCCGTCCATGCCCATGCTGCCGGGCTCGTGGGAGCCGGACTAGGGAAGCCGGATGGCCTTACTCGGGACCGGAACTTTCGGGGCGCGCCGGACGACTACTGGCTGCGTGTTCGTCGCGGTTTCCGGCGGGGATCTTCGGATTGATAATGAAAATGATTTTCGATAAGCTCAGCCGTTTAGAAGCCGCTGACAACACCCGCCAACCCGCCGAAGCGGGCAAGACGACCGAAAGTGCGGCTGATTATGGCCGTTGACGTGCTCATTAGCGGTAATGAACGGGGAGTGTTGTGGTGAGTCGGACGGGCCCTCGCGCCTCGACACTTAGCTTATGCAATGCTAACTTCAGGCGGGTCAGGTTAGGGGAGGCTACATACATGGAAAGACGTGGCCGTGGAAGTCGGTGACACTGGCTTGCTGGCGGTTCAGCCGGTCAATTCGCGAGCGGACACCAGGGTGGACGGCGACGTCGTCAGCCGGTTCGCCACCTGTTGCCGCGCGCTCGGCATCTCGGTGTACCAGCGCCAGCGCCCGGCCGACCTCACCGCCGCTCGCTCCGGCTTCACGGCGCTGACCCGCATCGCCCACGACCAGTGCGACGCCTGGACCGGGCTGGCGGCCGCCGGGGATGCGTCCCTGCGGGTGCTGGAGGCGGTGTCGCGGACGGCGACGACGGCCGGGGTGTTACAGCGCAAGGTGGATCTGGCGCCCGGGGCCCTCGGCTTCCGCTACGACACCGGCCTGTACCTACAGTTCCGCGCCGTCACCCCGGACGACTTCCACCTCGCCTACGCTGCGGCCCTGGCCACCGCCGGACGGTTCGCCGACGCCGACCGGATCGTCACCGGCCTCACCGCGCGCCGCCCGAGCTGGCGGGAAGCGCGCTGGGTCGCCGTGGCCATCAACTACCGCGCCGAGCGGTGGTCGGACGTCGTGAAGTTGCTGACGCCGGTCGTCAACGACACCGACCTCGACGAGGCGTTCAGCCACGCCGCCAGGATCGCGCTGGGCACCGCGCTGGCGCGGCTGGGCATGTTCGCCCCGGCGCTGTCCTACCTCGAGGAGCCCGACGGTGCCGTCGCGGTGGCGGCGGTCGACGGGGCGCTGGCCAAGGCGCTGGTGCTGCGGGCGCACGTCGACGAGGAATCGGCGAGCGAGGTGCTGCAGGATTTGTACGCGGCCCATCCGGAGAACGAACAGATCGAAGAGGCGTTGTCCGACACCAGTTTTGGGATCGTGACCACCACCGCGGCGCGGATCGAGGCCCGCACCGACCCCTGGGACCCGGACACCGAGCCCGGCGTGGAGGACTTCGTCGACCCCGCGGCCCACGAGCGCAAGGCCGTGCTGCTGCACGAGGCCGAACTCCAGCTCTCCGAATTCATCGGACTGGACGAGGTCAAGAACCAGGTGTCCCGCCTGAAGAGCTCGGTCGCCATGGAATTGGTGCGCAAGCAGCGCGGGCTCGCGGTCGCGCAGCGCGCGCACCACCTGGTGTTCGCCGGCCCGCCGGGCACCGGTAAGACCACCATCGCCCGCGTGGTCGCCAAGATCTATTGCGGCCTAGGGCTTTTGAAGCGGGAAAACATTCGAGAGGTGCACCGCGCCGACCTGATCGGCCAGCACATCGGCGAGACCGAGGCCAAGACCAACGCGATCATCGACAGCGCGCTCGACGGCGTCCTGTTCCTCGACGAGGCCTACGCCCTGGTCGCCACCGGCGCCAAGAACGACTTCGGGCTGGTGGCCATCGACACGCTGCTGGCGCGGATGGAGAACGACCGCGACCGGCTGGTGGTCATCATCGCCGGCTACCGCGCCGATCTGGACAAGTTCCTGGACACCAACGAGGGCCTGCGTTCCCGGTTCACCCGCAACATCGACTTCCCGTCCTACGCGCCCTCGGAGCTGGTGGAGATCGCGAACAAGATGGCCGAGCAGCGCGACAGCGTCTTCGAACAGGCCGCGCTGGACCACATGGAGGCGCTGTTCACCAAGTTGGCCACCGAGTCGACACCGGACGCCAACGGGATCTCCCGGCGCAACCTCGACATCGCCGGCAACGGCCGGTTCGTCCGCAACATCGTCGAACGCTCCGAGGAAGAACGGGAATTCCGGCTCGACCATTCGGAACACGCCGGCACCGGGGAGTTCAGTGACGAGGAGCTGATGACGATCACCGACCAAGACGTCGAGAACTCGGTGCAGCCGTTGTTGCGTGGTCTCGGGCTGTCGGTGCCCGCATGAGCTCGAATCACGAGTCCGACGACCGGCGTTCGTTCGCCTCGCGCACCCCGGTCAACGACAACCCGGACCGGGTCGAATACCGGCGCGGATTCGTCACCCGCCACCAGGTCAGCGGCTGGCGATTCGTCATGCGGCGCATCGCCTCCGGCATCGCGCTGCACGACACCAGGATGCTCGTCGACCCGCTGCGCACCCAGTCGCGTGCGGTGCTGATGGGCGTGGTCCTGCTGGCCACCGGCCTGGCCGGTTGCTTCGTGTTCTCGCTGATCCGGCCCAACGGGACGGTGGGCACCAACGCCGTGCTCGCCGACCGGGCGACCGCCGCGCTCTACGTGCGGGTGGGCGACCAGTTGCACCCGGTGCTCAATCTGACGTCGGCCCGGCTCATCGTCGGCAAGCCGGTCAATCCCACGACGGTGAAAAGCAGTGAGCTGGACCGGTTTCCGCGCGGCAACCTGATCGGCATCCCGGGCGCGCCGGAGCGGATGGTGCAAAACACCACGCGCGACGCCAACTGGACCGTGTGTGACGGCATCGGCGGCACGGCACACGCCATCCACAGCACCGGCGTCACCGTGATCGCCGGCCGCCCCGACAGCGACGGCGCGCGGGCCGCCAAACTCGATGCGAAGCAGGCGATCCTGGTCGACAGCGGCAACAGCACCTGGTTGCTCTGGGACGGCAGGCGCAGCCAGATCAACCTGTCCGACCACGCCGTCACGAACGCACTCGGCTTGGGGCTGAACAACTCCGAGGTGCCCGCGCCCCGGCCCATCGCGTTGGGACTGTTCAACGCGATCCCCGAGGCGCCGCCGCTGACGGCGCCGGGCATCCCGAACGCCGGCGCCCCGGCCGCCTTCAGCGTGCCCGCGCCGATCGGGGCGGTCGTGGTGTCGTACGCCCTGGACCCCGGGGCGGCGCGCTACTACGCGGTGCTGCCGGACGGCCTGCAGCCCATCTCCCCGGTCCTCGCGGCGATCCTGCGCAACACGAATTCCTATGGCCTGGAACAACCCCCGCGGCTGGCGGCGGACGCGGTGGCCAAGCTGCCGGTGTCGCGGATGCTGGACACCGCGCGTTATCCGGACCAGCAGGTCACGCTCGTCGACGCGGCCAAGGACCCGGTCACGTGCGCGTACTGGAGCAAGCCGGCCGGGGCCGCCACCAGCTCGCTGAGCCTGTTGTCCGGCTCGGCGCTGCCCGTACCCGAATCGATCCGCACCGTCGACCTGGTCGGCGCCACCCCGGCAACCGCCACCCGCGTCGCGCTGGCGCCGGGCACCGGCTACTTCGCCCAGACCGTCACCGGCGGCGCGGGCGCACCCGGCACCGGGTCGTTGTTCTGGGTGTCCGACACCGGGGTTCGCTACGGCATCGACAACGAGGCGGAGAATGCGGCCGCCGGGCGCGGCAAAACCGTTGAGGCGCTTGGCCTCAGCGAGCCGGCGGTGCCCGCGCCGTGGTCGGTGTTGTCGCTGTTCGCCGGCGGCCCCACGCTGTCGCGCGCCGACGCGCTGCTGGCGCACGACGGACTACCCCCCGACACCAAGCCCGGCCGCGTGGCATCAGCAGAGGGAGCGCCCCGATGAGCCGACTCATCTTCGAAGCCCGCCGGCGACTGGCGCCCCCGGTCACCCGCAAGGGCACCATCAACATCGAGGCGCCGCCCGAATTGCCGCGGGTGATCCCGCCGTCGTTCCTGCGCCGGGCGATGCCCTATGTGCTGGTGATCCTGATCGTCGGCATGGTCGTGGCCCTGTTCGCCACCGGGATGCGGCTGATCTCCCCGCAGACGCTGTTCTTCCCATTCGTGCTGTTGCTGGCGGCCACCGCCATGTACCGCGGCAACGACAGCAAGACGCGGACCGAGGAGGTCGACGCCGAGCGCGCCGACTACCTGCGCTATCTGTCGGTGGTGCGCGACAACATCCGCACGCAGGCCGCCCAGCAGCGCGCGGCGGCGCAGTGGTCGCATCCGGAGCCGACGGCCCTGGCCGGCGTGTCCGGTTCGCGCCGGCAGTGGGAGCGTGACCCGCACGACCCGGACTTCTTGGTGCTCCGGGCCGGCCGGCACGAGGTGCCGCTGAGCACCGCTCTGCGGGTGAACGACACGGCGGACGAGGTCGACCTGGAGCCGGTGTCGCACAGCGCATTACGCAGCCTGCTCGACACCCACCGCATCGTGCGCGACGTGCCGACCGGAATCGACCTGACGAAGGTCTCGCGGATCACCGTGCTGGGCGAGGCCGAGGAGGCCCGGGCGGCGATGCGCGCCTGGATCGCCCAGGCGGTGACGTGGCACGACCCGACGGTGCTGGGCGTGGCCCTGGTGGCCCGCGACCTGGAGGGCCCCGACTGGTCGTGGCTGAAATGGTTGCCGCACACCGACGTTCCGGGCGAGCTCGACGGCGTCGGGCCGGCGCGCTTCCTGGTGACCAATCCCGACGAGCTGGTGCTGCTGTTGGGACCCGCGTTCGTCGACCGGCCCGCGTTCACCGGCGGGGCCGCGGACGCGCTGCGGCACCTGCTGATCGTCGTCGACGATCCCGACTTCGACCTGAACACCTCGACGCTGGCGCTGGGCCGCGCGGGCGTCACCGTCGTGCAGCGCAGCGCCACACCGCCGCACCGCGAACAGTATTCGGATCCGGAGAAGCCGATCCTGCGCGTCGCGAACGGCGCGATCGAGCGTTGGCAGACCGGCGGCTGGCGGCCCTACATCGACGACGCCGACCGGCTCGGCGCCGACGAGGCCGCCCACCTGGCGCGCCAACTGTCCCGCTGGGACTCCAACCCGACGCACACCGGCTTGCGGTCGGCGGCCACCCGCGGCGCCACCTTCACCACCCTGCTGGGCATCGGCGACGCCTCGCGGTTGGACGTGCCCACGCTGTGGGCGCCGCGCCCCCGCGAGGACGAGCTGCGGGTGCCCATCGGCGTCACCGCGACCGGCGAGCCGCTGATCTTCGACCTGAAGGACGAGGCCGAGGGCGGGATGGGGCCGCACGGCCTGATGATCGGCATGACGGGGTCCGGCAAGTCGCAGACCCTGATGTCGATCCTGTTGGCGCTGTTGACAACCCACTCGGCCGACCGGCTGATCGTGATCTACGCCGACTTCAAGGGCGAGGCCGGCGCCGACAGCTTCCGGCATTTCCCGCAGGTCGTCGCGGTGATCTCCAACATGGCCGAGAAGAAGTCGCTGGCCGACCGGTTCGCCGACACGCTGCGCGGGGAGGTGGCCCGCCGTGAGACGCTGCTGCGCGAGGCCGGCCGGCGCGTGCAGGACAGCGCATTCAACTCGGTGACCGAATACGAGAACGCCGTCGCGGCCGGGCATGACCTCCCGCCGATCCCGACGCTGTTCGTGGTCACCGACGAGTTCACCCTGATGCTGGCCGATCACCCCGAATACGCCGAGTTGTTCGATTACGTTGCGCGCAAAGGCCGCTCGTTCCGCATCCACATCCTGTTCGCGTCGCAGACGCTGGACGTGGGCAAGATCAAGGACATTGACAAGAACACCTCGTACCGAATCGGGTTGAAGGTGGCCAGCCCCAGCGTTTCCCGCCAGATCATCGGGGTGGAGGACGCCTACCACATCGAATCGGGCAAGGAACACAAGGGCGTGGGCTTCTTGGTGCCGGCCCCGGGGGCGACGCCGATCAAATTCCGCAGCACCTACGTCGACGGCATCTACGATCCGCCGCGCCAGGCGAAAGCCCTTGTGGTGCACGCCGCCCCGGAGCCGAAGCTGTTCACGGCCGGGCGGGTCGAGCCGGATCAGGACACGATCATCTCGGCCGAGGACGAGGAGTTCACCGGGCCGCCGCGCAAGCTGATCGCCACCATCGGCGACCAGTTGGCGCGTTACGGGCCGAAGGCGCCGCAGCTGTGGCTGCCACCGCTGGACGAGCCGATCCCGCTGACCGCGGTGCTGGCCCGCGCCGGGGTGCCGCAGCGGCAGTGGCGGTGGCCGCTCGGTGAGATCGACAAACCCTTCGAGATGCGCCGCGACCCGCTGCTGTTCGACGCCACGTCGTCGGCCGGCAACGTGTTGATCCACGGCGGCCCCAAGTCCGGGAAATCGACCGCGCTGCAAACGTTCATCCTGTCGGCGGCGAGCCTGCACTCACCGCGCGACGTCACGTTCTACTGCCTGGACTACGGCGGCGGCAAGCTGCGGGCGCTGGAAGACCTGGCGCACGTCGGCAGCGTCGCCTCGGCCCTGGAGCCCGAGCGGATCCGGCGCACCTTCGGCGAGCTGGAGCAGCTGCTGCTGTCCCGGCAGCGGCGCGAGATGTTCCGCGACTCGCGCGGCGCCGCCCCGGACGACGGGTACGGCGAGGTGTTCCTGGTCATCGACAACCTGTACGCGTTCGGGCGGGACAACACCGACCAGTTCAACACCCGTAATCCGTTGCTGGCCAAGGTGACCGAGCTGGTCAACGTCGGGCTGGCCTACGGCATCCACGTCGTCGTCACCACCCCGAGCTGGCTCGAGGTGCCACTGGCGATGCGCGACGGCCTAGGCCTGCGGCTGGAGCTCAAGCTGCACGATCCGCGGGACAGCAACGTGCGGCTCGTCGGCGCGCTGCGGCGCCCCGCGGAATCCGTGCCGCACGACCAGCCGGGCCGCGGGTTGACGATGGCCGCCGAGCACTTCCTGTTCGCCGCGCCGGAGCTGGACCAGATCGCCGCGCTGAACGCCCGCTACCCGGGCGTTACCGCGCCGCCGGTGCGGCTGCTGCCGACCAACCTCGCCCCCGAGGCGCTCGGGGCCCTTTATCGCGGTCCCGAGCAGGTGGTCATCGGGCAGCGTGAGGAGGACCTCGCGCCCGTCGTCGTCGACTTCGCCGACGAGCCGCTGCTGATGGTGTTCGGCGACAGCAAGTCCGGCAAGACCACCTTGCTGCGCCACATCATTCGCACCATCCGCGAGCACTCCACGCCCGACCAGGTGGCGTTCACGGTGGTGGATCGGCGGCTGCACCTGGTCGACGAGCCGCTGTTCGCCGACAACGAGTACACCGCCAACATCGACCGCATCACCCCTGCGATGTTGGGCCTGGCCAACCTCATCGAGTCGCGGCGTCCCCCGGCCGGGTTGCCTCCCGCCGAACTGGCCCGCTTCAGGTATGCGGGCCACACCCACTACCTGATCATCGACGACGTCGACCAAATCCCGGATGCGCCGGCGATGAGCGGCCCGTACATCGGGCAGCGCCCCTGGACGCCGCTGATCGGGATTCTCTCGCAGGCGGCCGATCTGGGACTGCGGGTGATCGTCACGGCGCGCGCCACCGGATCCGGACACGCCTTGATGACGAACACCCTGCTGCGCCGCTTCAACGACCTGCAGGCGACCACGCTGATGCTGGCGGGCAACCCGCAGGACAGCGGCAAGATCCGCGGCCAGCGCTTCGGCCGGCTGCCGGCCGGGCGGGCGATCCTGTTGGGCGACAGCGACACTGGCACGTACGTGCAGCTGGTCAACCCGCTGGTGGGTGAGGCCGCGATGTTTGGTGAAACGCAACAGTAAGGGGAGAGTCATGACGTTGCGAGTGGTTCCCGAGGGCCTGGCCGCGACCAGCGCCGCGGTGGAGGCGTTGACGGCGCGGTTGGCGGCCGCGCACGCGGCGGCGGCGCCGGCGATCACCGCGGTGGTGCCGCCGGCCGTAGACCCGGTGTCGCTGCAGACGGCCATCGGGTTCAGCGCCCAGGGGCAGGAGCACGCCGCCGTCGCCGCCCAGGGTGTGGAAGAGCTGGGCCGCGCCGGCGTCGGCGTCGGCGAGGCGGGCGCCAGCTACCTCGCCGGAGACACCGCGGCCGCCGCGACCTATGGGGGCGCCTGACAATGACGGCCCCCGTTGCGCCCCTCTGGATGGCTTCGCCACCCGAGGTGCATTCGGCGTTGCTGAGCGCCGGTCCGGGACCGGGGCCGCTGTTGGCGGCGGCCGGTGCGTGGACCTCGCTGAGCGCCGAATATGCAACGGCGGCAGCAGAACTCACGGGTGTGCTGGCGCAGGCGCAGGCGGGGTCATGGGAGGGCCCGAGCGCCGAGCAGTACGCCGCCGCGCACGCGCCGTACCTGGCATGGCTGACGCAGTCCAGCGCCGACAGCGCGGGCGTGGCCGCGCAGCACGAGGTGGTGGCCGCGGCCTACACCGCCGCCCTGACGGCTATGCCGACGCTGGGGGAGCTGGCGGCCAACCACACTGTGCACGGGGTGTTGGTGGCGACGAACTTCTTTGGCATCAACACGATTCCGATCGCGCTGAACGAGGCCGACTACGCGCGGATGTGGGTCCAGGCCGCCACGGTGATGAGCGCCTATCAGGCCACCTCGGGAGCCGCGCTCGCGTCGGCGCCGCGCAGCGCACCGGCGCCGGCCATCGTGCGGCCGGGCGGTGAGGCGGACAACGCCACGGCCAACGCCCTGCAGGGCTCGTCCAACCCGATCTCGGATTTCTTCCGGCAGCTGGCCCAGTTCCTGCAGGACTTCTTCCAGAACATCGGCAAGATGTTGCAGGACTTCTGGGCGAATCTGCCCGCGTTGCTCGCGGCCAATGGCCCCCTGCTGTTCTTCGTCGCCTACCAGGTGTTCTTCAACGCCGTGGGCTGGCCGACCTGGGGCGCGATCCTGACCGCGCCCTTCCTGATCCCGCTGCTGCTCGGCATCGGCCTGAGTTCCTTGTTCGCCGCGCCCGCCGAGATCGCGCCCGTCGCGGCCGGGGCCGCGGCGACACCGCTCGTCACGTCGACCAAACCGGCCTCGCTGCTGCCGGCCGTCGCGCTGGCCCCGACGGTGGCGACTCCCGCTGGCGCCCCGGCCAGTTCGGTCGCCGCGGGCTCGGGTGCGGCCCCCGCGCCGGCGCCGGCGCCGGCGCCGAGCACGCTGGCCTACCTGGTCGCCTACGGCGGCGACCCGGATACCGGCGTGGGCCCGACGCTGGGCGGACGCGGCGGCGTCAAGGCGCCGGCGGCGACCATCCCCGCGGCCGGTGCGGCGGCGGCGAGCCGGGCCGAGGCTCGGGCGCGACGGCGCCGGCGCGCCGCGATGCGCGATCACGCCGACGAGTTCGCGGACATGGACTCCGACATCGGCGTCCCGCCGGACTACGGCGACGACGAGCGGCTGGCCGCGGCGGTGGCATCCGGTGCGGGTGCCGGGCCGCTGGGCTTCGCCGGCACCGCGCGGAAGGAGAACGCCTTCCGCGTGGCCGGATTGACCAAGCTGACGGACGGCGAATTCGGCGATGGCCCAAGGATGCCGATGATGCCCGGCACCTGGGACCACGACGCGGACCAAGACCCGGCGCGCCCGACGAGGCCGAGGGAAGGGGGCTGAGGCAGTCAGCAGGCAGTCAGCACGATGCTCGTCAGTCAGCGAAACCCCATGAGACCGAGAAGAAAGGAATCACCATGAGCATGTTGGACGCTCATATTCCCCAGTTGGTGGCCGCGCAGTCGGCGTTCGGCGCCAAGGCGGCGTTGATGCGCAGCACCATCAGCCAGGCGGAGCAGGAAGCGATGTCGGCGCAGGCGTTCCACCAGGGCGAGTCCTCGGCCGCTTTCCAGGCCGCGCACGCGCGCTTCGTCGAGGCGGCCGCGCGGGTCAACACCCTGCTGGACATCGCCCAGGCCAACCTCGGCGACGCCGCGGGCACCTACGTGGCCGCCGACGCAGCCGCGGCCTCCGGCTACACCGCCTTCTGATCCCGCCAGACGCCACCAACCGCGAAAGGACTTGTGATGTCCCAGATCATGTACAACTACCCGGCGATGTTGAGCCACGCCGCGGACATGTCCGGCTATGCCGGCACGCTGCAGGGGCTCGGTTCGGACATCGCCAGTGAGCAGGCCACGCTGTCCAACGCCTGGCAGGGCGACACCGGTATGACCTACCAGGCGTGGCAGGCCCAGTGGAACCAGGCGATGGAAAGTCTGGTGCGCGCCTACCAGGCGATGGCCAGCACCCACGAAGCCAACACCACGTCCATGCTCGCCCGCGACCAGGCCGAAGCCGCCAAATGGGGCGGTTAGTCACCAGTTAGATGAGTGCTGAACCCAACGCCGTCGAGCTGACGGTCGATCACGCCTGGTTCATCGCCGAAACCATTGGGGCGGGCAGCTTCCCGTGGGTGCTGGCGATCACCTCGCCGTACAGCGATGCCGCGCAACGCCAGGCGTTCCTCGACCGTCAGCGCACCGAGCTGACCCGGATGGGTCTGGTGTCGGAGGGCGGAATCGTCAACCCGGTGGTGGCCGACTGGATCAGGGTGGTGTGCTTCCCGGAGCGCTGGCTCGACCTGCGTTACGTGGGCCCCGCCAAGGACGTCGGCGGCACCGGCGAGTTGCTGCGCGGCATCGTGGCGCAGCGCTTCGCGACCACGGCCAAGACGATCGTGGCGCTGCGCAGCGCGCAGCTGATCACCTTCACGGCCATGGACATCGGCGACCCGCGGGCGTTGGTTCCGGTGCTCGGCGTCGGTCTGGCGCAGCAACCGCCGGCCCGATTCGACGCGTTCAGCATGCCGACCCGGGTCGGAGCGCGGGCCGACGAGCGGCTGCGTTCGGGCGCCTCGCTGGCCGAAGTCGTTGACTACCTTGGCATTCCGCAGTCGGCGCGCCCGGTGGTGGAGTCAGTGTTCACCGGCCCGCGCAGCTACGTCGAGATCGTCGCCGGCTGTCGTCGCGACGGCCGGCACGCCACCACCGAGGTGGGGATGAGCATCGTCGACGCGGAAGCGGGGCGGGTCCTGGTGAGCCCGTCGCGCGCATTCGACGGCGAGTGGGTGTCGACGTTCGCCCCGGGCACGCCGTTCGCGATCGCCGTCGCGATCGAACAGCTGATCGCGCTGCTGCCGGAGGCCGAATGGTTCCCCGGCCACCGGTTGGCCAGAGATTTCACCGCGCAATACGCAACCCAATAGAGAAGAGAGCAACGATGTTTCAGGTATGGCCCCAGCGTCCTTCGAGGGTCCGGTGACGTCCGGCGCCGTCATGCCGATCGTCCGCGTGGCAATCCTCGCGGACAGCAGGCTGACGGAAATGGCGTTGCCGGCCGAGTTGCCGCTGCGTGAAATCCTGCCCGCCGTTCAGCGTTTGGTGGTGCCCGCGGCGTCCAACGGCGAGTCCGACGAGCGGGGCGCGGCCGACCTCAGTGGCGCGATCCAACTGAGCCTCGCCCCGATCGGCGGCGCACCGTTCAGCCTGGACGCCAGCCTGGACACCGTCGGGGTGGTGGATGGCGACCTGCTGGCGCTGCAGCCGGTGCCCGTCGGCCAGGCGGCCCCCGGCATCGTCGAGGACATCGCCGACGCGGCCATGATCTTCTCGACCTCGCGGCTGCGGCCTTGGGGCGCAGCGCATATCCGGCGCGGCGCGCTCGCCGCGGTGATCGCCGTCGCCCTCCTTCTCACCGGCCTCTCGGTCACCTACCGGGTGGCCACCGGCGCGCTGGCCGGGTTGGTGGCCGTCAGCGCCGTCGCGGCGGTGACCGCCATCGTCGGCCTGCTGGTCGCGGCCCGTTCGCCGCGCACCGGGACGGCGTGCTCGATCGCCGCGCTGGTGCCCATCGGCGCCGCGCTGGCGTTGGCGGTGCCGGGACGGTTCGGGCCGGCGCAGATCATGCTCGCCGCGGCCGGCGTCACGGCGTGGTCGCTGATCGCCCTGATGGTGCCCAGCGCCGAACGGGAGCGCGTCGTGGCCCTGTTCACCGCCACCGCGGTGGTGGGCGCCGGGGTGGCGCTGGCGGCGGGCGCCGAGGTGCTCTGGCAGCTGCGCCCGGTCGCCATCGGCTGCGGCCTGATCGTCGCGGCGCTGCTGGTCACCATCGAGGCGGCCCAGCTCTCGGCGCTGTGGGCGCGCTTCCCGCTGCCTGTCATCCCCGCGCCCGGCGACCCCACGCCGTCGGCCCCGTCGTTGCGGGTGCTCGAGGACCTGCCGCGGCGGGTCCGGGTCGGCGACGCCCATCAGAACGGATTCATCGCGGCCGCAGTACTTCTCAGCGTCCTGGGCTCGGTGGCGATCGCGCTGCGCCCCGAGGCGCTCGGCGGCGTCGGCTGGTACGTGGTGGGCGCCACCGCGGCGACGGCCGTGCTGCGGGCCCGGGTGTGGGACTCGGCCGCCTGCAAGGCGTGGCTGCTCGCGCAGCCCTACCTGGCCGCCGGCGTCCTGCTGGTGCTCTACACCGCGACGGGACGCTACGCGGCCGCGCTCGGCGCGGCCCTGGTGCTGGTCGCGCTGGCCTCGGTGTGGATTGTCGTGGCGCTCAACCCGCGGATCGCCGAGCCGGACAGCTATTCGCTGCCGGTGCGCCGGCTGGTGGGCTTCGTCGCGGCCGGGCTCGACGCGTCGCTGATCCCGGTGATGGCGTACCTGGTCGGCATCTTCACCTGGATACTCAATCGATGATCCGGTCCGGGTCAGCCTGTCTCGCAGCGGCTTTGGCGGCCGTGGTGTGGACGTGCCCGTCCGCTCTGGCCATCGAAGCGCCGAAGGTCGACCCGGGCGTCCCGCCGCCCAGCGGGAGTCCCGGCCCCGTGCAACCGATGGAGCAGCGCGGCCCGTGCAGCGTCTCCGGGGTGATCCCCGGCAGCGATCCCGCGGCCGTCGCCCCCGGCCAGGCGATGCTGAATCTGCCTGGGGCGTGGCAGTTCTCGCGTGGAGAGGGCCAGCTGGTGGCGGTGCTCGACACCGGGGTGCGGCCCGGCCCGCGGCTGCCGAACGTCGATCCGGGCGGTGACTTCGTCGAGACGACGGACGGCCTGACCGACTGCGACGGCCACGGCACCCTGGTGGCCGGGCTCATCGCCGGGCAGCCCGGGGACGACGGGTTCGCCGGCGTGGCGCCCGCCGCGCGGGTCGTGTCGATCAGGACGACGTCGGCCAAGTTCTCGCCCCGGACCCCCGGCGGTGACCCGCTGATGGCCCGGGCCTCGCTGGACGTCGCGACGCTGGGCCGGGCGATCGTGCACGCGGCCGACCTCGGCGCCCGGGTGATCGACATCTCCACGCTCACTTGCCTGCCCGCCGACCGGCCCGTCGACCAGGCCGCGCTCGGCGCGGCGATCCGCTACGCGGCGGTGGACAAGGACGCGGTGATCGTGGCGGCCGCCGGCAACACCGGACCGACCGGGGCGGTCGCCGGTGGCACGTCATGCGAGTCCAACCCGCTCACCGACCTCAGCCGCCCCGACGACCCGCGCAACTGGGCCGGCGTCACCTCGCTGTCCATCCCGTCCATGTGGCAGCCCTACGTGCTGTCGGTCGCCGCGCTGACGGCGGACGGCCAGCCGGCGAAATTCACCATGGCCGGGCCGTGGGTGGGCGTCGCGGCGCCCGGCGAGCGCATCGTGTCGATCAGCAACGCCGACGGCGGCGGACTGGCCAACGGGCTGCCCGACGAACACCAGCAACAGATCGCGCTGAGCGGCACCAGCTATGCGGCCGGTTATGTGGCCGGCGTCGCGGCGCTGGTGCGCAGCAAGTACCCGGAGCTGAACGCCACCCAGGTCGTGCGCCGCATCACCGCGACCGCCCGGGGCGGCGCCAGGGCGCCGTCGAACGTCGTCGGCACCGGCAGCGTGGACCCGGTCGCGGCGCTGACCTGGCAGCTGCCCGCCGCCAATCAGCCTCCCGCCGCGCCGGTCAAGCCGGTCGCCGCCCCGCCGGCGCCGGCACCCAAGGACACCACCCCGCGGACCGTCGCGCTGGCCGGAACCGCCGCGCTCGCTGTGCTTGTCGCAGTCGCGGGCGGCATCACCGCCACCGCCACCCGCCGACGAAAGGACCCCACCCCGTGAGTCTGAAGCGCTGGATACCCATCCCTGGAGCCGGGCGAATCACGCTTACGCTGCTGGCGGTCGTGCCCGCGGTGATGGCCTACCCCTGGCGGTCGCCGCGGGATTACTGGCTGCTGGGCATCGCCGCGGCCGTCGTGGTCGTGCTGTTCGGCTGCTGGCGCGGTTCGTATTTCACCACGCTGCTGCGCCGCCGGGTGGCGATGATGGGGCGCGGCGAGGCGACCGCTCCCGAATCCGCCACCGCGACAACGGCGCTGCTGCGGGTCGGGGGGCCGGACGGCCCCGCCGACGTGCTGCCGCTGCCCTTGATCGCCCGCTACCTGGACCGCTACGGCATCCGCGCGGACAAGATCCGAATCACCAGCCGCGACAACGCATCCGATGCGTCGAGGCGCGAAACGTGGATCGGGCTCACGATATCGGCCACCGACAACCTGGCGGCGCTGCAGGCGCGCTCGGCGCACATCCCGTTGCACGAGACCGCGCAGGTGGCGGCGCGCCGGCTCGCCGACCATCTGAGGGAGCTCGGCTGGGACGTCAACGGCGTGGCAGCCGACGACGTCCCGCGGCTGCTCACCTCCAACCCGCGCGAGCGCTGGTCCGGGGTGCAACGCGGCGCGTCGGATTACCTTGCGGCATACCAAATCCGGGTGGACGGCGAGCTGGCCGAGACGCTTGACGCGATCCGGACGCATCCGGCGCGGGAAACGTGCACCGCGCTGGAGCTCGCCGGTGACGGCACGCACATCACCGTCGCGGCCGCGTGCGCTTTCCTGACCGACACGGCACCCGAGCGGACCGCGCCGCTGCCGGGGCTGACCCCGCAGCACGGCAACCACCGGCCGGCCCTGTCGGCCTTGGACCTGTTGTCGACGCGGCGCCTCGACGGGCATACCGCCGCGCCGGCGGGCCTGCTGGCCGAGCTGGACTGGCCGCCGCTGGCGACACCGACGCCGATCGCCGAACCGGCTAGAACATGACCGTCTGCAGGAACGCGGTCATCCGGCGCAGGTAGTCCAGCTGGCTGACGTGCAGGACGTGGCTGCCCGGAAACCAGTGCAGCGCACAGCGATCCCAGTGCTCCCACAGCTTGAGGGCGTGATCGGGCGGCGCCATGCGATCGCCGAGCCCGGTGATGATCATCCGTCGGCTCTTGTCCAGCAGCGGCCGATAGGTCAGCGGGCAGTGGTAGGACAGCCCGTCCGCTAACTCCGCGCGGCTGATGTGCGACAGGCGCAGCCCCAGGCGCACGAGTCGGTTGGCCGGAAACCATTCGTCGAACAACGTGGCCGGGGTGACGACGGGACAGTTCGGGATGACGGCCTCGAGCCGGTCGTCGACCGAGGCCACCAGGGCCGAGGTGTATCCGCCCAGCGAGATGCCGGTCAACGCGATGCGGTCGACACCGGTGCCGCGCAGGTAGTCGATGACGGACCGGAAGTCGTGCACGGCCTGGGCCATCGCCTCGGCGAAACCGCTCAGGCCGCCGGCGAAATAGCCGAAACCGCTGAAGGGCGAATATCTTTCGGCCCGCTTGCCGTGAAAAGGCAAGGTGTACAGCAAAACGTCGTAGCCGGACCGGTAATACCACGGCAGCGTGAAGAACCGGCCGTTGGCCAGATACGAAGACCCCATGAAGCCGTGGATGACGCACAGCGTGGGACGCGGCCCGTCGTCGTGGCGCCAGTGCTGCGCGCGCACGATGTTGTTGGCCTTCCAGGCGCCCCACTGCCCGCGCATCGCGGGATTGATGGCCGTGAAGCTGCTGTCGAACGCGATGTTTGCCACCGTGCCGCCCGCGGCCCACTCGGTCAGCGGGCTCGCCGGCCGCGACGAAACCCGCGGCGACTCGGCCGGTGCGGGAAACGACTTCGCCGGATCGCGTTGCGCCGCCAGCTCGGCGTAGAAGTTCAGGTTGGCGCGCTCGGCGCGGGCGGCGGAGTGCCGCAGCGAGGCGGCGAGCACGGCCGGCGCCACCGTCGCGGTGAGCAGCGACGACACCCAGGTGCGCAGGGCGAGGTCGCCGATGGCCGAGCCCTCGATTACCATGCGCTGGCGGGGGGACAACGCGGAATTCGGGGGTAATCCGTCGACGTCGACGGGCACGTCCGCGCCCTGCAAGGCGGCGGGAATGTCCGGGACGGGGATGGGCGGATCAATCGAAGTGTCGGGCGCCACGAACCCCGATGCTAACTGCCCGGCGCGGACCCCGGGGCCAGTTGGGCGGCGCCGGGGTGGCGTGCGGTAATACGGTTGGTCTATCTCCCCGACTAGCGGCGGCGCGTTGATCAGGAGGACCGACATGTGGGATCCCGATGTCTACCTGGCCTTTGCCGACCACCGCAGCCGGCCCTTCTACGACTTGTTGTCCCGGGTGGGTACCGAGCGGGCCCGGCGGGTCGTCGACCTCGGTTGTGGGCCCGGGCATCTGACCAAATACCTGTCCCGGCGTTGGCCGGACGCGGTGATCGAGGCGGTGGACACCTCGCCGGAGATGGTCGCCGCCGCCAAAGAACGCGGCATCGACGCGGTGGTCGGCGATCTGCGGGACTGGAAGCCCAAGCCCGACACCGACGTGGTGGTCAGCAACGCGGCCCTGCACTGGGTGCCCGAGCACGCCGACCTGCTGGTCCGGTGGGCCGGCGAGCTTGCGGCCGGGTCGTGGATCGCCGTCCAGATCCCCGGCAACTTCGAGACGCCGTCACACGCCACGGTGCGGACCCTGGCCCGCCGCGAGCCCTACGCGAAAGTCATGCGGGACATACCATTTCGGGTTGGCGCCGTGGTGCAGCCGCCGATGCAGTACGCCAATCTGCTGCTGGACGCCGGGTGCCGGGTCGACGTGTGGGAGACCACTTACCTGCACCAGCTGACCGGTGAGAACCCGGTGCTGGAGTGGATCACCGGGACGGCACTGGTTCCGGTGCGGGAGCGGCTCAGCGCGCAGGACTGGGAGCGGTTCCGCGAGGAGCTCATCCCGCTGCTGGACGACGCGTATCCGCCCCGGGCCGACGGCACGACGATCTTCCCGTTCCGGCGGGTGTTCATCGTCGCCGAGGTCGGCGGTTCCCGGCGATCGGCCGGCTAGCCGCTGGCTTCCTTCTCGATGCCACGGTCGGCCGCGAGCGCCGACCGGGCGGTCGGCTTGACCCGGTGGATCTGCAGATACGTCTCGGTGTAACGCGCCGAGATCCGGGTGCCGGCGAACTCCGACGGGATCACGTCGCCGGTGCGTTGCCGCCAATCATGAAGGCGCACAGCCAAATCGGCGGCCACTTCGTCGGCGTCGGCATCGTCACCGGCCAGCAGGTTGGTGGTCTCGGTGGGGTCGGCGCGTAGGTCGTAGAGCTCGCGTTGCGGGCGCGGGGCGGTGATGAACGGCGCCACCGCGGCCCCGGACGGGCTTTCCTCGATGTCCAACGGCAGGTCGAGCAGCGGCCGGGGCGCGTAATTCTCGATGTAGCTGTATTCCTTGGTGCGAATCGCGCGGATCGGATCGAACGAGTCGTGATAGGTCTTCGTCGTGTACACGTGGTCCCGGACCGGCACGGTGTGCGGGTCCGGCGCGAGCAGCGCGCGGGCGTGCGACACCCCGTCGATCTCGGCCGGCACGTCCAGACCCAGCAGCTCGAGCAGCGTCGGCAGCAGGTCCACGCCGCTGAACAGTTCGTCGTACACGGTTGGGGTGAACGCCCGGCCGGTGGGGGGCCGGATGATCATGCCGATGCCGGTCCCCGCGTCGTAGAGCGTGGACTTGGCGCGGGGGAACGCCGGGCCGTGGTCGGTGAAGAACACCACCCAGGTGCTGGCGTCCAACCCCGTTTCGGCCAGCGTGTCCAGTAACCGGCCGACGGCGGCGTCGGCCGTCGCGATGGAGCCGTAGAAGCTGGCGAGGTCGCCGCGCACCTCGGGGGTGTCGGGTAGGTAGTCGGGCGGGTCGACGCCGGCGGGGTCCGCGGGCTCGTAGCGGTCCCGCGGATACGGCCGGTGCGTCTCGAAGAAACCCGCGGTCAACAGGAACGGTTGATTCGCGAGGTCTTCGGTGCCCTCGCGCAGCCATTGGGTGGCCCTGTCCACCACGTATTCGCAATACGAGTTCGACACGTCGAACTCGTCGAAGCCCAGCCGCTGCGGATAGGACGTCTCGTGCTGCATGCCGAAAAGCGCGGAGTACCAACCGGCTTCGGTCATCATCTGGGGCAGCGTGCGCACGCCGTTGCGGTATTCCCAGCCGTGGTGGGCCAGCCCGATCAGGCCATTGGTCTGCGGGTAGCGCCCGGTGAACAGCGATCCGCGCGACGGCGAGCACAACGGTGCCGTGGCGTGCGCTTTGGTGAACAGGATGCCCTCGGCGGCAAGGCGGTCGAGCCGGGGGCTACAGACGTCCGGGTGGCCGTAGACGCCGAGATAGCGGCCCAGGTCGTGCCAGTGCACGATCAGCACGTTGTCTTTGTTGCCCGCTGCGTCGTCCGGCGCCAATTGCGTCACCTCGTTAACTTGCCTCGCGACCGGCGACGATACCGCAGCTACTTGGGGGAAGCCTGGATGCGCTCACTGAAGCGGTTCTCGCACACGAACTCCGACAGCGGGCGGGCGACGGCCCAGCCGTCCAGTTCCAGCGCCGGGCGCTCGGGAAATTCGGGCACCGGACCCAGGCACAGAACGGCGACCGGCTCCGCCCCGGCGGGCATTGCAAGCAGGGCCGCCAGCCGGTGCGGATCGAACAGCGAAACCCAGCCCATGCCAAGGCCTTCGGCGCGTGCGGCCAGCCACAGATTCTGGATCGCGCACGACACGGACGCGAGGTCCATCTGCGGCAGCGTCCGCCGGCCGAACACGTGTTTTTCGCGGTCGTCGCCCAGCGCCACCACCAGCAACTCGGCGCACTCGAGGATGCCTTCGACTTTCAGGGCGAGAAACTCGTCGGCCCGCTCGCCCAGGGCGGCGGCGGTGAGCGGGCGTTCCTCGTCGACGAGCGCGTGGATGCGCCGCCGCAGCGCGTCGTCGGTGATCCGGATGAAGCGCCACGGCTGCATCAGGCCGACGCTGGGCGCCGCGTGGGCGGCCTGCAGCAGGCGGGCCAGCACGTCCTCACCGACCACGCCGCCGGGCGAGAACCGGCGCATGTCGCGGCGGGAGAAGATCGCCCGATAGACGGCCCGCCGCTCCTGCGGGCTGAAGGGCTCGTCGGTCACGGGAGTCATCGTAGGGAATCGGGGCTAGCGTGAACCCTGACCGGGCGAACACCCGAAGAAAGGAGTGTTCCGTGAAGCCCTTCGACCTACTCGACCGGCTGCCCACCGACGGGGCCGCCGGCCGCGTGTACGGCGAGCCCTATCAGACACCTGACGGCGCCACCGTGATCCCCGTGGCCAAACCGCTGGGCGTCTTCGTCATCCGCAACGGCGAGGCGTCCTGGAAGCCCGCCCTGGACGGCAACCGCATCGCGCTGATCGGAGTGATCACCGGCCTGCTGGCGGCCGTGATCGGCAGCCTGGCGGTGCTGCGGCAGCCGCCGTGGCCGCGGATGACGATCACGGACTATAGGTAACGCCGACCGCGCGGAACACGTACTCGGGCGGCATGTCGAAGGCCAGCGATCGCCGCGGCAGCCCGCCCAGCACGTCGTCGCCGATGGCCACCTTGTAGTGCAGCGACAGCTCACCGCTGAACTTCGGGTCGACCCGGGCGACGTCCACGTCGACCTGCAGGCCGGCGGACGATATCTCCACCCGCGCCGCACCGGTCTCCGGCGCGTCCCAGCGGACGTCGACGGTCGGGCCCGCGAGCCGGGGCAGCATCGACAGCGTGGCCAGCACCCGCTCGTCGGTGAACACCAGCGAACCCGTGTAGCTGGCGACGCTGTGCGGCAGACGGACGCCGGGGATGGCGCCGCGGAACCTCCTGGTGACCGGGACGAAGTCGGCAAGATAGCGCAGGCCCTCCGCCTCCACCTGCGCGTGCACGTCCTCGGGCAGCTTGCCGATGCCGAACAACCTGCGAACGAATACGGCCATGACGACAGTATGGACCGGGTTGAAAGACGGCGTGGTCAGGCCGCTCGCGGCCCGGCTGGTATCGGTGGGGTATGACCCGACCGCGGGCCGTTGCGGCCGTCTGCATCGCCCTGGCGGTCTACGCCCTCATGTGGGTGGGGTACGCGCAGCACTGGCACTGGGTGCAGCGCGCGGACTCCTCGCTGCTGGATGCCGCGCGCACCGGCGCGCTCGACCACCCGTGGTGGGTGCGACTCTGGGCGGACGTCTCGTTCGCGCTGGGCCCGGTCCCGCTGCGGGTGCTGGGCACCGTGGCCGCGGTGGTCGCCCTGGCGCTGCGCCGGGTGCGCGCGGGGCTGCTGCTGTTGGCCTGCGCGCCGCTCAGCGGGCTGGTGACGGTGGCGGCGAAGGCGCTGGCGGACCGGCCGCGGCCGTCGACCATGCTGGTGGCCGCGGCCGAAACGTCGTTTCCGTCCGGGCACGCGCTGGAGGTGACGGCCGCGTTGCTCGCGGCGCTGAGCCTGGCGTTGCCGGCGATCCGCGGGGCGGTGCGCGGTGTCGCGGTCGCGGTGGTCGTGCTGATCGCGTTGGCGGCGGGGATTTCCCGGGTGGCGCTGAACGTGCACTACCCGTCCGACGTGTTGGCCGGCTGGGCGCTGGGCTACCTGTATTTCCTGTTGTGTATCACGGTGATTCGGCCGCCGACCGCCGCGTTCTCCCGAAGACCGTGGGACACCGCGGATTTGGTCACGGCGCGGTGACCTAACCGGGTCGAAAGCTTTACTTGACCCCGCGCCCCGCGGGTTCGACGATTGAGGTCATGCGCCGACTGCTCGCTTCGCTGTTCGCTTCGGCGTGCGCATTTCTCGTGGCGCTGGCCCTGGCGCCGGTCGGCGGCGCGGCCGGGGCTCCCTGGTTTGCGAACGCGGTCGGTGATGCCACGCAGGTGGTTTCGGTGATGAGCACCGGCGGATCGAACGCGACCATGGACATCTACCAGCGCACCGCCGCCGGCTGGGAGGCGCTGCGGACGGGCATCCCCACCCACGTCGGTTCGGCGGGCATGGCGCCCCAGGCCAAGAGCGGGGTGCCGGCCACCCCGATGGGCGTCTACACGCTGGACTCCGCCTTCGGCACCGCGCCCAACCCCGGCACCGGCCTGCCCTACACCCAGGTGGGGCCGAACCACTGGTGGAGCGGCGACGACCACAGCCCAACCTTCAACTCCATGCAGGTGTGCCAGAAGGCGCAGTGCCCGTTCAACACCGCCGAAAGTGAAAACCTGCAAATCCCGCAGTACAAGCACGCGGTCGTGATGGGCGTGAACAAGAACAAGACCCCGGGCGGCGGCGCGGCGTTCTTCTTCCACACCACCGACGGGAAACCCACCGAGGGCTGCGTCGCCGTCGACGACGCTCAGCTGGTGTCGATCATGAAATGGCTGCGGCCCGGCGCGGTAATCGCGATCACCAAGTAGCGCCTCAGGTGGCCAGCGCGCGCCCGGGCTTGAGCGCGAAGTTCATGCCCTCCAACGACATTGTGGCGTCGTAGGTCCGGTCGTACCCGGTTCCCGCGATCTTCCAGCCGGCATCGGTGCGCCGGTAGGTGTCGCGGTAGAAGGCGGCGCCGATCAGCATGAAGTTCAGGTCGGCGACGATCACCCGGTCCTGCAAATACCAACTGCCCGTTGCGGTGTCGCCGTCGACGACGATGTCGGGATGGGTCACCCGGTGCTCGGTGATGACGTTGGCGGGCAGCGACGTACGCATGTACTCGACCAGGTCGTCGCGGTTGGTGAAGTGCAACTCGTTGCCGAGCGACGGGCCGTAGTCGGCCTTGATGTCCTCGGCGAGGGTGTCGGCGAAGTCGTCCCAGTGCTTGGTGTCCAGCGCGCGCAGGTACCGGTACTTGACCTGCTTGATGGCTTCGATGTCGGCGAGATCGTGAGGGGTCATCAGGTCATTGCAGCACACGGGTGATTGGCCCGCTGCGCTCGCATCGACGGGCCGGCGTCGCCGAGACGTAAAGCACGGTCACCGGCCGTCGGAGAGGTGGCGGGTGACCATGTCGATCAGGGCCCGTCGCTCCAGGCTCCAGTCGATCGCGGTCCCGGTGACCATCCGCACCAACACCACGCCCCGCAAGGTGGCCCAGATGACCTCGGCCACACCGGCATTCGCCGGATCGTCGGTGATCAGCCGCCCCAACTGGCCGATGGCGTCGTTAATTTCCAGCAGGTGCCGGCGCGGCGACTCGCCCGGTCCGCCGCGGGTGGCGCGCAGAATCTCGAACGCCGCCATCGACGTGGGGCTGCTGTAGCAGGCCCACGCGGTGTCGACCACCACCTCGATGCGCTCCCGTAGGGGCAACTCGCTGACGTCGGCCGACGACAGGCTGTCGATCAGCCGGTCCACCCCGTCGTCCACGACTGCCATCAACAGTCCGTTGCGATCGCCGAAGTGATACTGGATCACCCCCCAGGTCACGCCCGCGCGCTCGGCCACGTGTTTGGCGGTCGCCGCGGCGAAGCCTTCCTCGGTGATGCAGCGGACGGTCTCGTCGATGATCCGCGCGCGGGTGTCGTCGCCGCGCTTGCGCGGCGCGGTGGTGCGCCGGGTGGGGCCAACCGAGCCTCCGGCCTGACCTGCGATAACGGACATTGTTGACTTTATAACATAGCCGAGTCTATTTTTGGCCGGTGAGCCGATACGCGCGGTTGACCCGCGAGCAGCTGGCCGTGCTGGTCCCCGAACTGCTGCTGATCGGGCAGCTGATCGACCGCTCGGGCATGGCCTGGTGCATCAGCGCGTTCGGCCGCGAGGAGATGGTGCAGATCGCCATCGAGGAATGGGCGGGCGCCAGCCCCATCTACACCCGCCGCATGCAGCGGGCGCTCAACTTCGAGGGCAACGACGTGCCGACCATCTTCAAGGGGCTGCAGCTCGACATCGGCGCGCCGCCGCAATTCATGGACTTCCGCTACACCGTCCACGACAAGTGGCACGGCGAATTCCAGCTCGACCACTGCGGCGCGCTGCTCGACGTCGAGCCGATGGGGGAAAAGTACGTCTTCGGGATGTGCCACACCATCGAGGATCCGACGTTCGACGCCACCGCGGTGGCAACCAACGCGCGCGCCCAGGTGCGCCCCATCCACCGGCCGCCGCGAACACCCAAGGATCGCCACCCACACTGCGCGTGGACCGTCATCATCGACGAGTCCTACCCGGAGGCCCAAAGCATTCCCGCGCTGGACATCGTGCGCCAAACCCGCGCCGCGACATGGGAACTCGAGCCGATCGACCGCTCCGACGAGGGCAACGCGGACTACTCCGGACCGTTGCTGTCCGACTTCGACTTCGCCGGCTTCTCGCATTCGGCGCTGGTCCGGATGGCCGACGAGGTGTGCCTGCAGATGCATCTGCTCTACCTGTCGTTCGCCATCGCGGTGACCGCACGCGCCGCCGACGACGCCCAGGCCGTGACGGTCTGCACCCAGGGCCTGACCGGCATCGCGGGCGTGGCCGCCGAACGCATTCACCGGGCGCTGAAGCTCCCGGGTGGGGTCCAGGGGGTGCTCGAGGTGCTCGAACTGCACCCGCTGCTCAACCCCGCCGGCTACGTCCGCGCGGAAACGGCCGACCGGCTCGTGGTGCACCGCTCACCCGCCCACGACGACGCCGCCTGGATCGCCCTGTGCTCACCCGAATCCGTGCAGCCGCTGCAGGCGATCGCCACCGCAGTCGACCCGCACGTCGGGGTCCGGGTCAGCGGCACCAACACCGACTGGACCGCCGAACTGGTGGAAACCGACACCGCGGCCGCCGAACTGCCCGAGGTGTCGGTAACGAAAGTCAGTGGCGGAGCGACATTCCAGTTTGAACCCAGGCGATCGCTGCCGCTGACCGTGGTGTAAGCACCGGCGCGGATTTGTCAAGGGGCCTGCGGTACCGCTTCGGTGACGAGGTGGCATCGACCGGATACCGATGACGTTGCAAGCCATCGGTTTTGGGCGTGTCCGCGGCTATGGTTAACGCTGGCCACCGACCCCTATAGACGAAAGTTTTCGCTCTATGTACGACCCACTCGGGTTGTCGATCGGGACCACGAACCTGGTCGCTGCGCGTAACGAAAGCCCACCGGTAACCCGGCGGTCGGTGCTGACCCTATATCCGCACTGTGCGCCGAAAGTCGGTGTGCCCGAAGAGACTTCGTATCCGGCGGAGCCGGGCGTGATGATGCGGGGCTTCGTCGAGCGCATCGGCGACTCGGTGGCGCTGGTGTCGGCCGACGGGTCCGCGCATGACCCGGAACTGCTCACGGTGGAGGCGCTGGACGGGATGGTGCGCGCCGCCGGCGCGGACGCCTCTTCTTCGGACATCTCCATCGCCGTGCCCGCCTACTGGAAACCCGTTACGGTGCAGGCGCTGCGCGACGGATTGCGAACCCATCTGGGGTTCGTGCGCAGCGGCATGGCACCGCGGCTGGTCTCCGACGCGATCGCGTCGTTGACCGCGGTCAAGTCCGAGCTCGGCCTGCCCGACGACGGTGTGGTGGGGCTGCTCGATTTCGGCGGCGGCGGCACGTCGGCCACGCTGGTCAACGTCGCGGGCGATTTCGAACTGGTCAGCGCGACAATGCGTTACGCGGCCCTGTCCGGGGACGAGATCGACCAGGAGCTGCTGCTGCGGGTGTTCGAGGAGCTGGGCCGCGGCAGCGGCATCGACCCGGGCAGCACCGCCGCCGTGGGGCAGCTCGGCGAGCTGCGGGAGCAATGCCGGTTGGCCAAGGAGCGGCTGTCCACCGACGCGGTCACCGAGATCACGGCCGAACTCGGCGAGCGCCGGTGCAGCCTCACGCTCAGGCGAGACGACCTCGAAGACCTGATGACCGACCGGCTGACCGGCTTCATCTACGCGCTGGACGACATGCTGGTGCGCTACCGAAAGGGCTGGACGGACCTCGCGGCCGTGGTGGCCGTCGGCGGGGGCGCGCACATTCCGCTTGTCGCCGAACGGCTTTCGGTGCACGGACGCACGCCGGTCCTGACGCCGGCGCAGCCCGCCCTCGCGGCGGCGTGCGGCGCGTTGCAGCTGGCCGCCCGCGGGGACGAGCTGAGCCTGCGCACGCGGACGTCGATCGGCCTGCTCGCGTCCGCGCACGCCACCGGCGACGTCGTCGACCTCGGCGCCGGCGACGTGCTGGTGATCGACGACGAGGCGATGACCGATCGCGAGCTGGCGTGGTCGCAGACCGAATACCCCGGCGAC
>NZ_LZJX01000049.1:0-54191 GCF_001667595.1 Mycobacterium sp. E2989
CGTCGACCACCTCCAGGCCGGTGCCCTCGAGCAGCTTCGGTAGCAGTTCGGCGGCGGGCAGCCCCACCCGCTGCCGCAGCGTCTCCAGCGGCATTCCCGCCGCGACGTCGTGCTCGTCCGCCCAGCGCCGCACCGCCGCCGTCGCGCACTCGCGCCGCCCGGCCCACCACTGCGGGTCCACCACCCAGTCCCCCACCCGGAGCCCGGCCAACGGCAGGCCCATGGCCCGCAGCTCGACCGCGCGGGCGCACTCGGGCGGGCGGATCCGGCCGGTCGCCAGCTCCGCGGCGCGATCGCGGGCGGCGCCCCGCCGGCGCAACGCCGGCGGCCGGACGTCGAGCACCCGGATGCCCGCCGCGATCCGGTGCTCGCCCGGGTCGCGTAGCAACCCGACGTCCCCGACCCGCAGCGGCAGGGGCCTCGCGAGGCGCAGCCGGGCCGCGGCCGCTCCCAGCTGACGCACCTGGACCGGCACGGCCGCGGACCCGACGTGCAAGACCAACTGGCGATGCAAGCCGTCGGCGGCCCGCAGGGCGACGTCGATCTCCGCGGTGTCCAGCCACGCCCCGGGCGTGCGGACGGTGTCCCCGCGACCGACGTGCTCGCGGTCCACGCCGCGCAGGTTCAGCGCGACGCGCGCCACCGCGCCGACCGCCGGTTGGTCGCGGCCCAGCGACTGCACGCCGCGCACCGTCACGCGCCGGCCGGCCTGTTCCAGCTCGTCGCCCACCCGGATCGTGCCCGCGGCCAGGGTGCCGGTCACCACCGTGCCGGCGCCCCGGACGGTGAAGCTGCGGTCGACCCACAGCCGCACGTCGGCGTCCGGGTCCGGGACCGGCAGCCGGTCGGTCAGCGCCAGCAGCTCCGCGCGCACCCGCTCCAGGTCGGTGCCGACCGCGACGGGCGCGCCCGCGAGCGAGGTGGCGGCGAACCGTTCGCGCGCCTGCGCGATGGCCGGGCCGGGATCGGCCAGGTCGGCCTTGCTGATCACCAGCAGCGCGTGGCGCACCCCGAGGGCGTGCAGCGCCGCGAGGTGTTCCTCGGACTGCGGCATCCAGCCCTCGGTCGCGGCGACGACGAACATGACGGCCGGCACCGCCCCCACACCGGCGAGCATGTTGGCCACGAACCGTTCGTGGCCGGGAACGTCGACGAACGCCAGCTGGCGGCCACCCAGCTCGGTCCACGCGAAGCCGAGGTCGATGGTCAGGCCGCGGCGTTGCTCCTCGGCCAGCCGGTCGGGCCGCATGCCGGTGAGCCGGTGCAGCAGCGTGGACTTGCCGTGATCGACGTGCCCGGCGGTGGCTATGACGAACATGCCCGCACCGCCGCGGCCAGCAGCGCGTCGTCCTCGGCCGCCACCGTGCGCAGGTCGAGCAGGCAGCGGCCCGCCTCGAGGCGGCCGACGACGGGCGGGCTGGCGGCGCGCAGCGCGGCGGCGTAGGACTCGGGCAGGCTCACGGCGGCGCTGGGCAGCCGGACGTCCGGCGCGCCGCCGCCGCCGACGGCCGCGAAGCAGTCCACCGCCTCGGCGCCCGGCAGCGCGGCGGCGAGCGTCTCCGCACGGGCCCGCAGCTCCGCGACGTCGACCACCAACGCCCCGGCGACCGGCGTCGGCGGGCCGGTCAGCGTCGCTTCCAGCGCGGCCAGCGTCAGCTTGTCGACCCGCAGTGCGCGCGCCGCGGGGTGGCGGCGCAGTCGCTCGATCAGCTCGGCGTCACCCAGCAGCAGGCCGGCCTGCGGGCCGCCGAGCAGCTTGTCACCGCTCGCGGTGACCAGGTCGGCGCCGTCGCGCAGCGTCGTCGTCGCGTCGGGCTCGTCGGGCAGCACGGGGTGCGGCGAGAGCAACCCGGAGCCGATGTCGACGACCAGGGTCACCCCGAGGTTCGCCAGCTCCGCGACGCCGACGGCCGAGGTGAACCCGGTGACGTGGAAGTTCGACGGGTGCACCTTGAGCACGAAGCCGGTCTGCGGCCCGATCGCCTCGGCGTAGTCGCGCAGGCTGGTGCGGTTTGTGGTGCCGACCTCGCGCAGCCGCGATCCGGCCGAGGCCAGCAGCTCGGGGATGCGGAAGCCGTCGCCGATTTCGACGAGCTCGCCGCGGCTGAGCACGATCTCCTTGCCCGGGGCCAGCGTGAGCGCGGTCAGCAGCAGCGCGGCGGCGTTGTTGTTGACCACGTGCACGCCACCGGCGGCGGGCACCGCCCGGGACAGCGCCGCCAGCGCGGCCCGCCCGCGGCGGCCGCGCCGTCCCGTCGCCAGGTCTAGCTCGACGTCCGTGGTGCCGGCCGCGGCGACCACGGCGTCGACGGCGGCCCGCGACAGCGGCGCCCGCCCCAGGTTCGTGTGCACGACCACGCCGGTGGCGTTGATGACGGGGCGCAGGCTCGACGCGGTGGCCGGCAGGGCGGCGACGGCGTGCTCGGCGACCCGCTCGGGCTCGATCTCCCCGGCGCGCGCCCGCTGCTGCGCGTCGGCGATCACCGACTTCACCAGCGCGCGGCCCAGCAGCCGCTGGGCTTCGACCAGGCGCGGATCGGCGAGCAGGGTGTCGGTGCGCGGCACCCGCCGACGCGGGTCGCTCACGTCACGCTCGAGGGAATATGGCGGAGGCGGACGGGAATCGAACCCGCCAGCGGCAGCGTCTGCCGTTCGACGGTTTTGAAGACCGCGCCGGTCACCAGACCGGACACGCCTCCTCGGACCATGCCGACCATTATGTATCCGTGGCCTACCGACTAACCCAGTACGCCCACGGCGGCGGCTGCGCGTGCAAGATCCCGCCCGGCGAGCTGGAGGACGTGATCCGCGGGCTGGGCGCGAGCGCGCCGCGCGACCCGGTTGGCGAGCTGCTGGTGGGCCTGGACCACGGCGACGACGCCGCGGTGGTGCGCCTGCAGAACGGCACGGCGGTGATCGCGACGACGGACTTCTTCACCCCGGTGGTCGACGACGCGTACGACTGGGGCCGCATCGCGGCCACCAACGCGTTGTCCGACGTGTACGCGATGGGCGGCCGCCCGGTGGTCGCGCTGAATTTGCTGGGCTGGCCCCGCGATGTGTTGCCGTTCGAGCTGGCGGCCGAGACGCTGCGCGGCGGGCTGGACGTCTGCGGCCTGGCCGGTTGCCACCTCGCCGGCGGGCACAGCGTCGACGACCCGGAACCCAAATACGGGCTCGCCGTCACCGGGACCGCGGATCCGAACCGGTTGCTGCGCAACGACTCCGGCAAGCCCGGCACGCCGTTGTCGTTGACCAAGCCGCTGGGCGTCGGCGTGCTGAACAGCAGGCACAAGGCCACCGGTGAGCGCTTCGAACAGGCGATCGCCGCGATGACGACGCTCAACGCGGCGTCCGCCGCGGCCGCGCTGGCCGCGGGTGTCGAATGTGCCACGGACGTAACCGGTTTCGGCCTGCTCGGACACCTGCACAAGCTGGCGCGGGCCAGCGGTGTGACCGCGATCGTCGAGGCGGCGGCGGTGCCGTATCTGGACGGCGCGCGGGATGCGCTGGCGGCCGGCTATGTCAGCGGGGGCACGCGACGCAACCTCGACTGGGTGGCCCCGCACGCCGACCTGTCGGCCGTCGGCGAGGACGAGGCCCTGCTACTGGCCGACGCCCAAACCTCGGGCGGGCTGCTGATCGCCGGCGAGATCCCGGGCGCGCCGGTGGTCGGGGAGCTGGTGCCGCGCGGCGAGCACACGATCATCGTCCGCTGAGCCGGGCGGTGTTTCGGCGGCCGGCACTAGGGTAAAGGTCATGGCTATGCGGAAGCTTTTCTTACAGTGGCCGGTGGTGCGTCAGCTGCGCTCGGGTGACAAGCTCGGCCGCGGGTCGGCGGTGACCTCGAAGCAGACGCGCGCCGTCACGCCGCGCACGACGACGGCCGACCGGGTGGTGCAGAGCATCTGTCCCTACTGCGCGGTCGGCTGCGGGCAGCGGGTGTACGTCACCGACGAGCGGGTGGTGCAGATCGAGGGCGACCCGGACTCGCCGATCTCACGAGGTCGCCTGTGCCCCAAGGGCGCCGCGAGCGAGCAGCTGGTGAACTCGCCGGGCCGGCAGCTGCACGTGCTCTACCGCCCGCCGAGGGCGACCGAATGGCAACCGCTGGACCTCGAGACCGCGATCGACATGGTCGCCGACCGCTTCGTCGAGGCCCGCCGGCACGCCTGGCAGGACATCGACAAGAAGGGCCATCCGCTGCGGCGCACCATGAAGATCGCCGCCCTCGGCGGCGCCACCCTGGACAACGAAGAGAACTACATCATCAAGAAGCTCTTCACCGCCGCCGGCGCCATTCAGATCGAGAACCAAGCTCGCATTTGACACAGTTCCACGGTTCCCGGTCTGGGGACCTCCTTCGGGCGCGGTGGCGCCACCCAATCACTGCAAGACATGGCCAACGCCGACTGCATCGTCATCCAGGGCTCCAACATGGCGGAATGTCATCCCGTCGGCTTCCAATGGGTCGAGGAGGCAAGAGCTAACGGCGCCAAGGTCATTCACGTCGACCCACGCTTCACCCGTACCTCGGCAGTTTCGGACAAGCACATCCCGATCCGGGCCGGCTCTGACGTGGTGCTGCTCGGCGCGCTGATCAATCACGTCATCAGCAATGATTTGTGGTTCAAAGATTACGTCGTCGCGTATACGAACGCCGCCACCCTGATCAACGAAAACTATCGTGACACAGAGGATCTGGGCGGCGTGTTCTCCGGTTACGATCCCGAGACCGGGCAGTACGACACGTCGACGTGGGCCTACGCCGGACAAGAGCAGGGTCAGCAACGGCAAGAGCACGGCGCCAGCGCGTCCGCCCGCGCCGCCGGCGATGTGCACGGTAGCGGCGGTCCGCCGCTGCCGCACGCCCGCGTGCAGCGCGACGAGACCCTGCAGCATCCCCGAACGGTGTTTCAGATCGTCAAGCGACACTACGCCCGCTACACGCCGGAGATGGTGCGTGACGTCTGCGGCATCAGCACCGAGGACTTCCATTACCTCGCGCGCACCATTGCGGCGAACTCCGGCCGCGAGCGCACCACCTGTTTCGCCTACGCCGTCGGCTGGACTCAACACACGCTGGGGGCCCAATTCATCCGCACCGCAACGATTCTGCAGCTACTGCTGGGCAACGTCGGCCGCCCGGGCGGCGGCATCATGGCGCTGCGCGGTCACGCCACGATCCAAGGCTCGACCGATATCCCGACATTGTTCAACCTGCTGCCGGGCTACCTGTCGATGCCGAAGGCCGGTGTGCACGACACCTTCGACGAGTACATCAAAGCGGTCGGACCGAAGAACCAGAAAGGTTTCTGGGCCGACGCCGACACCTACATCGTCAGCCTGCTCAAGGCGTGGTGGGGCGAGGCGGCCACCAAGGACAACGACTGGGCCTACGACTACCTGCCGCGGCTGTCCGGTCCGCACGGCACGTACCAGACCGTCATGTCGATGCTCGACGACGATGTCGACGGCTACTTCCTGCTCGGCCAGAACCCCGCCGTCGGGTCGGCGCACGGCCGGCTCCAGCGCATGGGCATGTCGCACCTGAAGTGGCTGGTGGTGCGCGATCTCAACATGATCGAGTCGGCGACCTTCTGGAAGGACGGCCCGGAGATCGCGTCCGGCGAGCTGAAGACGGAGGAGATCGAGACCGAGGTGTTCTTCTTCCCGGCGGCGACGCACGTCGAGAAGGCCGGCTCGTTCACCCAGACCCAACGCCTCGTGCAGTGGCGGCACAAGGCGGTCGATCCGCCCGGCGACTGCCAGAGCGAATTGCAGTTCTTCGTAGAGCTGGGCAAGCGAATCCGCCAGCGGCTGGCCGGCTCCACCGACCCGCGTGACCGACCACTGCTCGATCTGACGTGGGACTATCCCACCGACGAGAGTGGCGAACCCGACCCCACCGCGGTGTTGGCCGAAATCAGCGGCTGCTACCTGACGGGCCCCAAAGCCGGCCAGCCCGTCCCCGGCTATACCGAACTCGGTGCCGACGGGTCGACCTCGTGCGGATGCTGGATCTACTCGGGCGTGTACGCCGAGGGTGTCAACCAGGCCGCCCGCCGAGCGCCGCTGGGCGGGCCGAGCCCGAGTCAATCGGAGTGGGGGTGGGCCTGGCCGGCCGACCGCCGCATCCTGTACAACCGCGCCTCGGCCGACCGGGATGGCAAACCGTGGAGCGAGCGCAAGCGCTACATCTGGTGGGATGAGCAGCGCGCCCGCTGGGTCGGCGACGACGTGCCCGATTTCCCCGTCGACCGCGCCCCGCACGTCCGGCCCGATCCCGAGGTCGGCGGGCCCGACGCGCTTGCCGGCGACGACCCGTTCATCATGATGGCCGACGGCAAGGCGTGGCTGTTCGCGCCCAAGGGCATGGTCGACGGTCCGCTGCCCACGCATTACGAACCGCAGGAGTCGCCGGTCGCGAACGCGTTGTACCCCCAGCAGCGCAACCCGGGACGAATCACGTTCCCGCGCAAGGACAATCTCAGCGCGCCCAGCGCCGGGGAACCCGGGGCCGACGTGTACCCGTACGTGTTCACCACCTACCGGCTCACCGAGCACCACACCGCCGGCGGAATGAGCCGGTGGCTGCCCTATCTCTCGGAGCTGCAACCGGAGATGTTCTGCGAGGTGTCCCCGGAGTTGGCCGCCGAACGCGGGCTGGAGCCCTACGGATGGGCCACCATCGTCTCACCCCGCGCGGCGATCGAGGCCCGGGTGCTGGTCACCAAACGCGTTGCGCCACTGATTGTCAACGGCCACACCGTGCATCAGATCGGGTTGCCATACCACTGGGGCGTCGGCGGCGACGCGGTGGTGAGCGGGGACGCGGCCAACGACCTGCTGGGCGTGACGCTCGACCCCAACGTGCAGATTCAGGAGTCGAAGGCCGGGTCGTGCGACATCCGGCCGGGGCGCCGGCCGCGCGGCGAGGACCTGCTGCGCCTGATCGCCGAGTACCAGTCGCGATCGGGTGCCACCACCGAGACCGGCAACGTGCGGATCAGCGAGGGAGTCTGGGAAGGGGGAGCCGATGGGTCAGCTGAGCGGACCGACCGACCCGACGAGTGACGCCGGCTGGGCAGAACCCAAGCCGCGCAAGGGATTCTTCACCGACACCTCCATCTGCATCGGCTGCAAGGCCTGCGAGGTCGCGTGCAAGGAGTGGAACCGCAACCCGCGCGACGGGGACCTGGAGCTGCTGGGCTCGTCCTACGACAACACCGGCTCGTTGGGCGCCAGCACCTGGCGGCACGTGGCGTTCATCGAGCAGGGCCGCGACCGGATCGACCAGGCGCGCGAATCCGGCCGCGCGCTCATCGATTTGGGCATGCCCGCGGTCCCCCGGCCCCCGGATACCTCGCCGCCGGACACCCCGGAGTTCCGCTGGCTGATGTCGTCGGACGTGTGTAAGCACTGCACGCACGCCGGTTGTTTGGACGTCTGCCCGACGGGCGCGTTGTTCCGCACCGAGTTCGGCACCGTTGTCGTTCAGGATGACGTCTGCAACGGGTGCGGCACCTGCGTCGCGGGTTGCCCGTTCGGTGTCGTCGAACGCCGCAGCGACGGCACCTACACGACGCCGGCGCAGCGGCCGGATCGCCCGGCCGAGAAACCCGTCTCCGGGGTGGCCCAGAAGTGCACCCTGTGCTACGACCGCCTCGTCGAAGACCAGATCCCGGCGTGCGCCAAGACCTGCCCGACGACGTCGATCAAGTTCGGCGACCACGACGACCTGGTGGTCAAGGCCAGGCAACGGGTCGCCGCGCTGCATGCCCAGGGACTCACGGAGGCCCGCCTCTACGGGGCCAACGAGCACGACGGCGTCGGCGGCACCGGGTCGATCTTCCTGCTGCTCGACGAGCCGGAGGTGTACGGGCTGCCGCCGGACCCGCGCGTGTGCACGGCCGACCTGCCGCAGATGTTCAAGCGGGCGACCATGGCCGCGGCCGGCATGGTCGGCGCGGCCGCATGGGCGTTCTGGAGTAGCCGGTGAGCACTTCGGAATTCGACAGCCTTCGCCCGCCGGAGCCGGCGGGCGGGAAGCGCAGGAAATCAAGCCGCAGGCGCCGTGGCCGCGATGAGTCGCTGATGGTTCCCGACGCCGAGTTCACCTCGTATTACGGACGTCCGGTCGTCAAGCCCGCGCCGTGGGGACCCGAGGTGGCGGCGTATTTGTTCCTGGGCGGCGTCGCGGGCGGCTCGGGGCTGTTGGCAGCCGGCGCCCAGCTCACCGGGCGAAACACGTTGCGCCGCAACACGAGGCTCTCCGCCTTGATCGCGATCGGGCTGGGCGCGGTCGCGTTGGTGAAGGACCTGGGCCGGCCGGAGCGATTCTTCAACATGCTGCGGACGGTCAAGCTGACCTCGCCGATGAGCATCGGCTCCTGGATCCTCAGCTTTTTCGGCGCCGGTATCGGGGTGGCCGCGGTGTCCGAGGTCGACCGGATGACCGGCGAACGAATCCCGTTGGGGCCGCTGCGTCCCGTCCTGCGCGCCCTGGAGGGTCCGGCCGGGCTGGAGGCCGCCGTCTTCTCGCCGCCGCTCGCCGTCTACACCGCGGTGTTGCTCACCGACACCGCCACCCCCACCTGGAACGCCGCCTACCGGGACCTGCCGTTCGTGTTCGTCAGTTCGGCAAGCCTGGCCGCCTCGGGGTTGGCGATGATCACCACCCCGGTGTCCGAGGCGGGCCCCGCGCGCACGCTGGCCGTCATCGGCGCGGTCGGCGACCTGATCTCCGCCAGGTTCACCGAGTTTCGAATGGACCCGGTGACCAGGGAACCGCTGCACCAAGGCAGGCCCGGCCGGCTCCTGGCCGCGAGCGAATGGCTCGCCGCGGCCGGCGGCCTGGGCGCATTGCTCGGCGGCCGTCACCGCGGCCTTGCGGCCCTGTCCGGGGTGACCCTGCTGACGGCTTCGGCCATGCTGAGGTTCGGCTTCTTCGAGGCGGGACTGGCGTCGACCCGCGATCCGCGCTACACGATCGAGCCGCAGAAGCGCAGGCTGGCGGCGCGCCGCGCGGCGGGCATCACGGGAGACTCGATCACCACCGCGGACTGAGCGAAGCGGCGGTTTGCGTATCGCGCGCCGGGGTACGTATAAGGGCATGACGAATTTCGGCTACACTCTGATGACCGAGCAGAGTGGGCCCAAAGATCTTGTACGGCAAGCTGTTTCGGCCGAAGAGCGGGGCTTCGACTTCGAGGTCTGCAGCGACCACTTCTCGCCCTGGCTGACGTCCCAAGGCCACGCGCCGAACGCCTGGACGGTGCTGGGCGCGGTCGCACACGCCACCGAGCGGGTGGACCTCTACACCTACGTCACGTGCCCGACGATGCGGTACCACCCCGCGATCGTCGCGCAGCAGGCCGCCACCGTGCAGATCCTGTCCGACGGCCGGTTCACCCTGGGCCTGGGCAGCGGCGAGAACCTCAACGAACACGTCGTCGGCAAGGGTTGGCCCACCGTCGAGCGCCGCCAGGACATGCTCCGCGAGGCCATCAAGATCATCCGCGAGCTGTTCGGCGGCCAGCTGGTGAACTTCACCGGCGAATACTTCCGGGTGGACTCCGCGCGCCTGTGGGACGTGCCAGAGGTCCCGGTCGGCATCGCGGTGGCGATGGCCGGTGCCAAGGGCATCGAAAGATTCGGCAGGCTGGCCGACCACTTCGTCGCGGTGGAACCCGACGGCGAGCTCGTCGACGCCTGGCACGCCGCGCGCCAGGCCGCCAACCTGGCCGGTGGGGGCCGCGTCGTGGGCCAGATCCCGGTGTGCTGGGACCCCGACCGCGACGCCGCGGTCAAGCGCGCCCACGAGCAGTTCCGCTGGTTCGCCGGCGGCTGGAAGGTCAACGCCGACCTGCCGACCCCGGCCGGTTTCGCCGGCGCCACCCAATTCGTCCGGCCCGAGGACGTCGCCGACTCCATCCCCTGCGGACCCGACCTCGACGCCATCGTCGAGGCGGTCCGGCCGTACTGGGAGGCCGGGTTCACCGACGTCGCACTGGTGCAGGTCGGCGGCGAATCGCAGGATCTCTTCCTGAAAGAAGCCGCCGAACCTTTGCTTGCCGCGCTGCGCGAGGCAGCAAACTAATCCAGGTTTGGCCCGTATCTGCCCGGGTATCCGCCTTCAATCGTGCGCAGCCGCCCGTACGGGCCGGCGGGGCGCGCGTATACCGGCTAGCAGCGCCGACTACCCGTGACCTGCAAAGCGGCTGTCTTGCAGCAACTTTGCCCGAAATGTGTTCGCCGAACGGCAAGGAGTGTTGACGATGGGCGATCGATCCGCCAGTACCACCTCCGCTTTGGTCAAGGCGCTCAGCGGCGCCAGTTTCGGGCTAGGTCTGACCGAGTTGGTCGCGCCCGGAAAGGTTGCTGCGATCGCGGGCGTGGACGACACCGCCCGGTCGCGCCGGGTCATCCGCGCGCTGGGCGCGCGGGAATGCGGCCACGGCGCGGCGCTGTTGGGTGGCCCCGAGAAGCTGGTATGGACCCGGGTGGCCGGCGACGTCCTGGATGTGGCGTTGTTGGTGGCCGGGGTGGCCGCCCGCGGCCCCGGGCGGCGACGGCGGGGCGCGATCTCGACCGCGCTGCTCGCGGGGATCGGGGGGCTCGACCTCTACACGGCCCTGCGCACGACCAACGGCGGCGGCCGGCACCTCAATGGCGCCCGGCATCGCACCCTGCGCGCCGCCGTCACCGTGCGGCGCCCGCCCGAGGAGGTGTACCGGTTCTGGCGCGACCTGGAAAACCTGCCGAGCTTCATGCACCACCTCGAGTCGGTCACCTCCGGCGCCGACGGACAGTCGCGGTGGGTCGCCAACGCCCCGGCCGGACAGTCGGTGCAGTGGGACGCGCAGATCACCGAGGACGACCCCGACAAGCGGATCGCCTGGCAGTCGCTGCCCGGCTCGGCGATCGAAAACGGCGGCAGCGTCGAATTCACACCCACCGCCACCGGCGACGGCACCGAGGTCCGGGTCAGCATCGGCTACCACATCCCGGGTGGCCTGTTCGGCAAGGCGGCGGCGAGCCTGTTCGGGGAGTCCCCCGAGCAACAGGTCAACGACGACCTCCGGCGTTTCAAACAGATCCTCGAAACCGGGCAGGTGCTGCGTTCCGACGGGTCCCCCGAGGGGACGGCCGCGGTCCGGCAGATGCATCAGCAGCCCGCTCAACCGAATGAAGGAGCCAGCGTATGAGGGCCACCGTGTGGGCGGGCCGCAACAGCGTCCAAGTCGAATCGGTTCCGGACCCCAAGATCCTCAACGATCGTGATGCCATCGTGCGCATCACCTCGACCGCGATCTGCGGTTCGGACCTTCACCTGTACGACGGTTACATCCCCACGGTGAAGCACGGCGACGTGCTGGGCCACGAATTCATGGGCGAGGTGGTCGAAGTCGGCAAGGCCGTCAACAACCTCGCCATCGGCGATCGGGTGGTGGTTCCGTTCCCGATCGCGTGCGGGGCGTGTTCCGCCTGCCAGCGTGACCTGTACTCGCTGTGCGAGAACTCCAACCCCAACGCCGGCATCGCCGAAAAGTTCATGGGCCACTCACCGGCCGGGCTGTTCGGCTATTCGCACATGCTGGGTGGATTCGCCGGCGGCCAAGCCGAATACGCGCGGGTGCCGTTCGCCGACGTGGGACCGTTGAAGATCGAAGACGACCTCACCGACGAGCAGGTGCTGTTCCTGTCCGACATCCTGCCGACCGGCTACATGGGCGCGGAGATGTGCGGCATCACCCCCGGCGACGTCGTCGCCGTGTGGGGGGCCGGCCCAGTCGGGCTGTTCGCGATCATGAGCGCCTATCTGCTCGGAGCGGCGAAAGTCATTGCCATCGACCGCGTTCCGTATCGTCTCGAGCTGGCCCAACAGATCGGCGCCACCGCGGTCAACTTCGCCGAGACGTCGGTCCTCGAGGAGCTGCGGGACATCACCGCCGGGCGGGGTCCCGACCATTGCATCGACGCCGCCGGCATGGAAGCGCGCAGCGGCTCCGCCCCGGTGGACGCCTACGACCGCGTCAAGCAGGCCGCGCGCCTGGAAACCGAACGCCCACACGCCATTCGGGAGGCGGCGATGAGTTGCCGCAACGGCGGCACCCTGTCGATCGTCGGGGTGTACGGCGGCATGATGGACAAGTTCCCGATCGGCGCGGTCATGAACCGGTCGCTGACCATCAAGACCGGTCAGTGTCACGTGCACCGCTACATGCGCCCGCTGCTGGACCGGATTCGCAAGGGCGAGATCGACCCGACCATCATCGTCAGCCACCACCTGAGCCTCGACCAGGCGCCCCACGGCTACGAGATCTTCAAGAACAAAGAGGATCGGTGCACCAAAGTCATCCTCAATCCCACGTAATAAAAGGGGAATAGTCATGGCAAATGAATTGCAGGGCAAGAAAGTCGCCATTCTCGCGGCCGACGGCGTGGAGAAGGTGGAACTCGAACAACCCCGCGCGGCGCTGGAAGAGGCCGGCGCGCAAGTCGAGCTGCTTTCGCTGAAGACCGGAGAAATACAGGCCCGCAACCACGATCTCGAACCTGCCGGAACTTTCCCGGTCGACCGTGCGGTGAAAGAGTCTTCGGCAGCCGAATTCGACGGCCTGGTGCTTCCCGGCGGGACGGTGAATCCGGACAAGTTGCGGATGGACGGCGACGCGGTCGACTTCGTGCGGGAGTTCGTCGGCTCCGGCAAGCCGGTCGCCGCGATCTGTCACGGCCCGTGGACGCTGGTGGAAGCCGGTGTGGCAGAGGGTCGCACGCTCACGTCGTACCCCTCGATCCGCACCGACCTCCGCAACGCCGGCGCCAACGTGGTGGATCAGGAGGTCGTCGTGGACGGCAACCTGATCACCAGTCGTTCACCGAAGGACCTGCCGGCATTCTGCGCGGCCATTGTCAAGCAATTCGCCCATGCGGCCGCGAGTTAACGAAGAAATGGCGATTGCCCCGCCGTTTGAACCCATCGGTTTGCGGGCATTACACAGGCCAAGCAGTGATCGCCCCGGCGATCCGTCGAAAGGCCAAAGTTGACCACAACATATCCAGGACCCGCCGTCTCGGCTGTTGCCAACGTTTATCAGCCGCAGGAGGATTCCCGATTGCTGGTGGAGGTAATGTGGGAAAGCGGGCTCATTTCAGGACGGCGTGTCCTCGATCTGTGTACGGGTAGTGGATTCGTCGCGATTGCCGCCGCCGAGATGGGCGGCGAGGACGTGACGGCTTTCGACATCTGCCCGAACGCGGTGGGTTGTTCGCGCGGAAACGCGGCCGCCGCCGGCGTGAATGTCGATGTCCGCAAGGGGACATGGAGCGACGCCCTGGACTGCGCGCCGTTCGACGTGGTCGTGTCTAATCCGCCGTATGTGCCGACACCGCCCGGCGGCGACACGGAGCACATCAGTCCGAGCGCGGGCCCGTCGTGGGCCTGGAACGCCGGCGTCGATGGACGGACGGTGCTGGACCCGCTGTGCGAATCTGCGCCAAAGTTGCTGTGCGACGGGGGTTCCCTGCTCCTCGTGCACTCGGCACTCGCCGGTGTCCAGCAATCTCTGGATTCGCTGAAGTGGGCCGGCATGGACGCGGAAGTGGTTGCGTCCAAATGGATACCGTTCGGCCCCGTGATGACGGCGCGCGCGACCTGGTTGGAGAGCGTCGGGCTGATACCGCCCGGCCGCCGCGAAGAAGAGCTGATCGTGATCAGGGCGGACAAGCGGTGAGCGCCACGCGGGTACAGGTGGTCGCGGGCGGGCCGGTGCTGGTATCCGGCCCGGTGCGCATCGAGATGCCCAATGGTGAGGTCGTCGAGTCCGACCGGTTCATGGTGGCGATCTGCACATGCCGGCGCAGCGAACAGTATCCCTTGTGCGACACCAGTCATCGGCGATGCCGGAACCTGGGACGCCGGACGCCTAGTCCAGCGCCCGCCGCAACGACGTCCGATCCTGCTGCCACGACGCCATAACCGCGTCTGCCAACCGGTTTTCGACCGCGGCGTGCGCGCGGATACCGAACACGATGTCATGGTCGAGTTGCGGTTCCCGGGCAACCAAGTCGCCGACCACATCGATGCGCACGACGTGCTCGTGCACGGCGTCGGCCTCGACATGCTCGGCGTAGAACTCGACGCAGGCCGACGGTGCCCCCATTCGCTGCAGGGCCCGCACCATCCGGCGGGATCCGGGCGGCGACGTGATCTCGGTCGACGCGAAGTGTCCGATCGCGGCCCCGCGCAGCTCGCGGTGCAGCCCGAACAGTGACATCAGGTTCACCGCGGCCAGAGCCTCGGCGCGGACGGCATCCGCGTAAGCCAGATACGTCGGGTCCAGATCCGCGGCCGCCATCAGATCGGCGAAGAGCTGCTGATGGAGCCGGGGACCCCGCCCGGCGCCGTACTCGTCGAATTCGATTGCCACGAAAGCCGCTTTCGCGACGCCCGTCAGCCGCGGGATCGCCCACGCGTGCGGGTCGCCCTCTTTGAGGTGATAAACCGACCGGTGCACGAAGTATTCGCGCATCTGCTGCCAGGTTCCGGTGTCGCGCAAGTAATACGACGGCCCGGTGCCGTCGACCGGTTCGACCGAAATCGCGTCCATTTCGGCGGCCGCCGTCTGGTCCGGCGGGATGGGGCCGACGTCGCGGCGCACGCCGGCCAGGAACACGCGTTCCAGTTCGCCGCGCAGCGTCAGCAGCGCCGGGCTCCATTCCCAGCCGGGGTCCACGCCCGCGAAGCCCCGGTAGTGCAGCTCGTAGCACATGCACAGCGCCAGCTGTAGATCCAGGCCGTAGGGGTCCGAATCGCGGACGGACGCGCCGATTCGGGTCAGGTGGTCGTGTGACGGCGGCCCGGTCAGGGCGCGACGAACGGCGGTCGACAGCGGCCCGTGTGCCGCCGGCAGGGCGGGTTCGGTGGTGATCGATGCGCGGGTCACGCCCACGACTACCCGGTATCCGGGGGGCACAAACGGTGCCAGGCCCCTAGTCGGCCTCGGCCGGTAGCCGAAACGTCAGGTCGGCGGTGGTGCCGGTGGGGGTGCACGTCATTTCCATCGTGCTGCTCAGGGCCTGCATCAGCAGCAAGCCCCGCCCACCGTTGCGCGGGTTTTCGTCAGGTGTCTTCCACGAGCCGTGGTCGGTGATCCGGGCGCGGACCTCGCCTTCTGCGAGTTCGGTCTCCAGCAGCATCGTGCCCGCCGGGCGTCCGGCGTATGCGTGTTCGACGCAGTTCGTGCACGCCTCGTTGACGACCAACACGATGTCGGCCGCCGAATCTTCGGGCAAACCGGCGGTGTCCAGCCAGTCGGCCAGCCGATGCCGGATGCTGAGCAATCGCTCTGCGCTGGCCTCGCTTTCGATCCGAAGCGGGGACTGCTGATGTCGGTAGATCACCATCGCCACGTCGTCGTCATACCCCGCGGCGGGGGCCAGCTCACGCAGTACGGCATCCGCGACGGAATCGAGCGGCAACGTCGTCGTCTTCACCAGTACCGCCGCGGCACGGGCGATCCCGTCGTCGATGGACTCGTGCTTGCGTTCGACCAGTCCGTCGGTGAACAGCATCAGGGTGGAGCCGGACGGCAACACGCGGCTGGTCTGCGGCCGGGGTTCCGATCGGCGGACCGCGAGCGGGACCGACGCGGCGTCGGTCAAAAATGTCGTCGTGCCCGGCTCGGACCCGACCAGCACGGCGGGCATGTGACCGGCGTTGCTGTACTGCAGAACCCCGGACTCGGTGTCGAGGATTGCCAGGAAAACGGTGGTGCAGTAAGCATTCGGGATGAGTGAGGCCGCCGAGTCGAGTTGCTCGAGCAACAGCGCGGGCTCGGCCCCGTTGATCAGCAGGGCGCGCGCCGAGCTGCGCAGCTGGCCCATGACCGCGGCCGCCGGCAGGCCACGGCCCACACAGTCGCCGACGACGATCCCGATGCGATGGTCGCCGATTGGCAGCACGTCATACCAGTCGCCGCCGATCTCCAATGGCGGCACCGCCGGCTCGTAGCGCACGGCGAAGCCCGGCGGCGGCTCCAGAGTCGGCAGCAGCGCGCGCTGCAACGTCAGCGATGTCTCACGGGCGCTCTCGAATTGGCGGACATGCTGCATGGCCAGGCTGAGGTGGCCGATCAACACCGTGACCAGCAGCCGGTCTTCCGCGCTGACCCAGCGCGGCGAGCGCAGCTCCAACCACAACGCGAGGTCGCCCGCCCCGGAGAGCACCGCGACCAATCCCTGTGCCTTGCCGGGATTGTCGGGCCGCTCGACCGTCTTGGCCGTCAGCGGCAGCTGATGGCGTGCCTCCTCGAAGGTCTGGCGTAACCAGGGATCCAGCCTGCGCCAAGGCGTTTCGGACTTCTCGCCCGCCACCTGGACGGTGGGTTCGCCCTCGCCGGTCGGCCAAGAGATCGCCACCACCCGTTGCACATCGATGGCGGTGCTGCATTCGTCGAGGGTGATCGACAGTAGCTCGTCCACACTCTTGGCAACCGCCACCGCCGTCGCCAGCCGCAGGACCGCGCTTTCCCTTGCGGCGAAGGCACGTTCGGCGGTGATGTCACGGATCGTGCCCACGAAGACGTCCTGGTCGCTGCCGCTGCCCTGGACCGCGTTGATGCTCACCGTCACCCACACCAGGTGCCCGTCGCGGTGCCGGATCGGTGTCTCGTAGGCGGTGGTGCCGATGCTTTGGACCAGCGCCTGCTGTTGGCGGGCGCCCTTCTGGTCGACCAGCCACGGGTGGGGCCACCGGTAGGGCAGACCCTCGGCGGGGTAGCCAAGAATCTCGATCAGGGCGTTGTTCATCTCGATCACCGAACCCTCGTGGTCGCTGACGAAGAACCCCTCCTGCAACGAATTGACCAGTGCCGTACGGAATTTGTCGCGATCGGCCAACCCCTCGGCGCGGGCGCGCTCGCGCGCGAAGCGCCTGGTGCCGTCGAGGAAGCCGCGGGTGGCGATGTCCAGCGGGACCAGCATCTGCAGCAGGAACTCCAGCGCGACCGGCGCGTCGATCCGCACGTCCTGTGACGTCGCGAGGATCAGCTCGACGTGACGCTCGATGATCGCCAACAGGCTGACTTCCTCCTGCAGGGCCCGGCGCCCGAGCTCGTAGGCGACCGCCAAACTGTCCTCGTCACGCTTCTTCAGGTAGGTGCGCAACGCGGCCGCGTACTTGGCGTGGAAGTCGTCGTCGTCGGTCATGCAAGGGCTCCCCGATGACGGGCGGTCAGCACCATGGCATCGTCGGTTTCCTTGGCGTCTTTGCCGAGGAGCTCTTCGGCAATGACGACGGCCGGGGCCGAGAAGTCGATGTGGTCGAGGTAATCCTCGGTGATTCCGTCGGTGCTTATCACCAGCAGGTCACCCGTTCGGATCGAAACAACTTGGGCCGGCCGGATTTCCGGTATGCGGTAGCCGACGATGCCCGCGGTGAGCCGCGCACTGGATCGGACCTGGACGCCGGTCGGGGACTTGGCCACCAGGTGAGCGGTCACGTTGCCGACGCCCGTCCAAGTCAGCGTGTTGGCCGCAAAGTCCACCCGCGCCAAGGTCATTGCGACTCCCCTGGTGCCCTCGAGCACGCGGTGGCACAGCTGGATCAACACCTCGAGCCGCTCGGAGCTGGAGCGTTTCACCGCTTCGATGGCGTTCAGCGCGGCGGTTGCGGCCTCCGGGCCGTGGCCGAGGCCGTCCACGACGCCGAACAGCGCGGCCGCACCGTCGATGTCGACGGCGAGACCCCGGTCGCCGGAGACGTACTCGCTCGGCAAGGGCCGGCCCGCCCTTGCCCATTCGATGGGACCGAACCGCCCGTTGTCACGCACGGGGCGGCACCCATTTCCACATCTCGACGACCGTTCCCCGGCCGAGCGTGGACTCCACGTGCAACCTGTCCATCAGCCGGCGCGAGCCGGGCAGGCCCATCCCCAACCCGCGGCCGGTCGAGTAGCCGTCCTCCATGGCCCGCTCGATGTCGGCGATGCCCGGCCCCTCATCCTCGGCGCGCACCACCAGGGCCTTGCGGCCCTCCCGGTCGGCGACGAAGACGCGCACGGCGCCGCGGCCGGCGTAACTGGTGATGTTGCGGGCGATCTCGGAGATCGCCGTGGCGATCATCGTGACGTCGGTGAGCGAGAACCCGAGATCGAGTGCGAGGTGGTGTCCGGCTTTGCGTGCTTCGACGATGTCGTCGGGAGTGTGGATGTCGACGACGATCTCAGCCCCCACCGTCGCGCCCGATCGTCGGTTTGCGCTGTCCCAGTTGGCGATTCAGCAGGGCCAGACCCTCTTCGAGGTCGAGCGCGGTGTTCATGTCGTCGAACGCCAAGCCGAGCTGGACCATCGCGAAGGCCACCTCCGGCTGCAGGCCCACGATCACCGTGTCGGCGCCGCGCAGCCGGGTCATGTGCGCGATCGTCCGCAGCGACCGGGCCGCGAACGAGTCCATCACGTCGATGGCGGTGACGTCGACGATGATGCCCTGCGCGCGGAACCGGCTGACCCGCTCCATGAGGTCGTAGCGCAGCCGCTCGGCGTCGGAGTCGCTGAGCGCGGCCTGCACCGAGGCGATGAGGATCGCACCCTGTTTGAGGATCGGTACCGGCATGGGACGCTCGCGTTCCTGATATCTAGCCGGTCTGCTCGCCGGTGCGAGAGACCTCGTAACCCAGCAGGCGTTCGGCTTCCTCGATGCCGCCCTGCAGGTCGCCGACGGCGTTCATCTTCGACAGGTCCAGGCCGATCGTCACCAGCGTCAGGGCGATTTCGGAGGACAGGCCGGTGATGATGACGCTGGCGCCCATCAGCCCCGACGCGTCGACGGTCTGCACCAGGTGGTTGGCCACCGTGGAGTCGATCGTCGGCACACCGGTGATGTCGATGACCACCACTTTCGCGCGGTTGGCGCGGATGGCCCGCAGCAGTTGCTCAGTGACCTGGCGGGCCCGCTGGCTGTCGAGCACCCCGATGATCGGCAGGATCAGCAGCTGTTCGCGCACCTGCAGCACCGGCGTCGACAGCTCGCGGATGGCCTCCTGCTGTTGGCGGATGATGCGCTCGCGTTCCTGCACGAAGCTGACCGCGACCGTGTTGGCGATGCGGTTGGCCGCCGGCTCGTAGGCGTCCAGAACCCGGTTGAGCATCTCGAATTCGGCCTGATACTTCTCGAACAACGAGCGCGCGAGCACGTCGCGCAGCAGCAGCACGATGCCGACGACCTCGTCGGTTTCCACGCCCCGCGGAATGATGCGTTCCGACAGGTCGCGCGCGTAGGCCTGCAGCGCCTCGACGCTACCGGTCTCGAGCACCTCCACGTAGTTGTCGTAGACGGCGGTCGCCTCGGAGAACAGCTCCTCCGGTGTCATCGCGGTGAGCAGTTCGGCCTCGGTGATCCTGCGCGCCCATTCCTCGCGCAGCACGGTTCGGTTCTGCCGCAGGTGCTGGACGAGCTGGGGCAGCAGGCCCTCGCTGGATACATTGTTCGCCTGTGCGGTGGCGGCCGCGCTGCTGAACTCCGCCGGCGAATCTGACATGTGGCCTCCCGAGTGCCGGTCCGCGCCCCGTCCGTATGCAGGCTCGTTTTGCGAGACTAGCGTGGGTTGTCGCGGGGCAGGTGTTGAGGGCATATTCTTCTCGCAGTTCGCAACGCAGGCTAGGCTTGCACCACACTTAATGCCCAGGGACAGAGGTTCGCCATTGTCAGCTCCTGATTCGATCACCACGTTGGTTGAGGACCATGATGGGGTGTCCGTGGTCAGTGTCAGCGGCGAAATCGATCTGGTGACGGCGCCGGCCCTGGAACAGGCCATCGGCGCGGTAGTCGCGGGCAACCCGACGGCGCTGGTCATCGACCTTTCGGCGGTGGAATTCCTCGGCTCGGTGGGCCTGAAGATCCTGGCGGCGACCTACGAGAAGCTGGGCGACGCGACGGGGTTCGGGGTGGTCGCCCGCGGCCCGGCGACCCGTCGGCCGATTCACCTGACCGGCCTGGACAAGACGTTCCCGCTGTACCCCACTCTGGACGACGCCCTGACCGCGGTGCGGGACGGCAACATCAACCGCTAGCCGGATATCGGTGTCAGCGCTTGCGCGACAACGTTTTTGGCGAATTCGGATGCCGAATGGCCGCACCGCGGTAATCAATTCGAATTCACGGCGGATAACGATTCTCGTGCCGTCGTCGTGAAACGGCGCTGGCGCATACGACAGGTGCGATGATCACGGCTATGGACGTCGATAATCCGCAAGACGACCAGCGCTGGGATAGCCGTGAGCGGGGCGAAACAGAAATCCAACGGCTGGACCGCAATTGGAACAGCCTGCTGCAGGAACTGCGGGTGGTGCAGACCGGTGTGCAGCTGCTGACCGGCTTCCTGTTGACGCTGCCGTTCCAGCAGCGTTTCGACGTCCTGGCGCCCGCCCTGCGCGACGCCTACCTGATCACCGTGGGCTGCTCGGTCGGCGCGACCGTGCTGCTGATCGCCCCGGTCGGCATGCACCGGATGCTGTTCCGCCGACACCGCCTGCAGGTGCTGGTGTCGGCCGCCCACCGGTGCGCCTACGCCGGGCTGGCGTTGCTCGGACTCGCTTTGACCGGCGTGACGGTCATCGTGTTCGCCGCCGTGGCCGGGCGCAGCCCGGCCCTGATCGCGGGAGTGTGTGCGCTGGCGCTGTTTACGTTCTTCTGGTGGCTGCTACCGCTGTTGCTCCGCACTCGCGGCATGTAGCGCGAGTTCGCCGATGCGGGTCGAGTCCAGATTCTCGAGCAGATCCTGCGGATCGGTGAAAATCGGGGACGAGCCCGCCGCCTGCAGCTCCTCGCGGGCGATGCCGCCGCTCAGCAGCCCGATGCACGGCACGCCTGCGCCCGCCGCGGCGTGCGCGTCCCACACGGCGTCCCCGATGAACACGGCGTGGCCGGCGTCGACCCCGGCCCGGTCCAGCGCGACCTGCACGATGCCGGGTTCGGGCTTGGCCATGTCGACGTCGCGCGACGACGTCGTTTCGGAGATGACGTCGTCGCAGTCGAGGACCTTGCGCAAGATCTCCAGCTCGTCGTCGGGCGCCGAGGTGGCCAGCACCACCTGCAGGCCGAGGTCGGCGACACGGCGCAGCAGTGCGCGGGCCCCGGGCAGCGGCGCCAGCAGCGGGGTGCACTCGCGGTAGAAGCGGCTGTGCCCGTCGCTCAGTCGCTCCTGCACCTCGTCCGGGGCGTCTTTGGAGAGCGTTCGCACCAGCGTGGAGCCGTCCATGCCGATGCAGCGGTGGATCTGCCAGGCGGCCACGGGCAGTCCCTCGGCGTCGAAGGCGCGTTGCCAGGCGTACACGTGCAGGTAGTTGGAGTCGACCAGGCTTCCGTCGACGTCGAACAGAACGGCGGGTTTCATCTGCCCGGCATACCCAGGCCGCGGCCTGCTGACACCGGTGGCGTCGTTTGGTTATCGACGCGACGGGTAACCGCCACCCAGGTCCGCGCAGCGGCGGCCACTGCAAAGCTCCGCGGCTTGCCGCACGGATCGCCCTGATACCCAAGCCTTCTCGCAAGGAATGACGTTGAATTACCACAAGATCGACCCAGTCGATCACCAACGAACCGCGCGGCAGCACGCCGGCGAAACCTTCACCTACGGCGCCAATGCGCCCGGGCTCGCCGGCGCGGGTGTCGCGGTGCTCGCCCTGATCGTCGGCTTGTTTTCGTTGGCGACGCGGCACTTGTCGGCGGGATTGACGGCCGTGATCCTCGCCGTCGTGCTGGGCGCGGCGAGCGCGGTGTGGCTGCGGCGCACGCACCGCAGGGTCCGGGACGCCGAGCTGGCCTGGCACACCGAGAATGCCGACCGGCCGGCCCCGCCGCCGAGCAGCTGACCCCTGTGAGCTAACGAACACCCGTCCCTGTTCGACCGCCGGGCCGTTTAACTGCGCCGATGGCCGGGTAAATGGGGAGCATGGTCGCGCCCGTTTCGTTGCGAGCAGCAAATTACCGGGGAGAGTACGAGCGTGACTTCCCCGTGCTCGCCGTCGCGGCCGTGGCGGTGTGGGCGGTCAGCCTGGCGATCGGTCTGTTCGAGTTGTTGGTCGGGCACGAAGGGGTTGCCATACCGGCGCTGATCGTGTCCATCGTCGCGCCGTGGTTGGGCTTGGCGCTCGCGCACTTACCCGCCGCCGTCCGGCAGCTGAGGCGGCTGGGCCCGCGCCGGCGCAACTTTTTTGCGCCGTCCGGTGTAACGCGCGCCTGAACGGGGTACTGCCTGCGCCACGGGATGACTACAGCAAAGTGCGTCAACCCGGCTCATCAGCAGGAAGGAACTGCCATGCCGACCGCAAGCGACTATGACGCACGCCGGGTCTCCGACATGGACGCCCAGGACAAGTCCGCGATCCGCGAATTAGCGCCGACACTGCAGGAATCGTCGATCGCGGTGGTCGACGAGGATCCCAACGATGTGGCCTTCTTCGAGCTGCCGGGCGCCGACCTGTCCGGCGAAGAGCTGTCGGTGACGGTGATTCCCCAGCGGTCGGACGAGTTCACCTGCTCGAGCTGCTTTTTGGTCCAACACCGCAGCCGGTTGCGCAGCTCGAACGGCGGGCTTCCCGTCTGCGCCGACTGCGCATAACCGACGGGCCGGTCGCGCGCGAAAACCCTTGTGCGCGCGGGGACTTGAGCGTGGAGGCCCGAAAACTGTTCACGCCTGGGCCCATTCGCGTTCGCACCCGCCGCAGCGCCGGGTGACCATCGCCCAGTCCGGTTCGTCCTTGGCGGGCTCGCGGATCAGGTGCGCGGACGTGTCGCCGCAGCCGGGGCAGGTGCAGATGGCGCGGTAGGGCTCCTGCAGTTGTTGTCCCATCAGCTTCAAATTCTCCGCGCGGGTGAACGGCACGATCACCAGCGACTCGGGGCGAGGGGGCGGGTGCGGGTTGTCGAACCACAACAGACCACAGGTCACGGTCCCCACCGCCGTGAAGATGGCCAGGATCATCGTCGGGATGTCCCAGGGCCAGTTCGGCGGGATGGGCGTCACCGCGAGAACCACCAGCACCACCGAGATCAGCGCGCCGACGATGGTTACCGGTTTGGCGAACCGGTAGCCGCCCACGTTCAGCGCGGTCCACGCCTCGATCTCCTGGCGCCGCTGCGCGATCTCAGCCAGGGTGGGGTGATCGGGGGTGCCGGCCGGGGCACGGGAGTCAGCAACGCGCCTGGCCGGTTGGCCGACCCTGCGCCGCCGCCTCTGCCCGGGCGACCGGCTTACCAGCGCCATGCGCGGTGAGCTTAATGGCAAAGCCGCCGGGTCGCAGTGTCAAATCTTGTCGCCGGCCGTCCTGCCAGCTAACACAAACTGAGTCGGGGTGGCGGGATTTGAACCCACGGCCTCTTCGTCCCGAACGAAGCGCGCTACCAAGCTGCGCCACACCCCGCTTGAAGCTCCGACAGCCTATCGCACCGGCCCAGCGGCTGGCCAAATCGCGGTGTGGCGGGTCACTTCCACACGCAGGAGCGCTCGAACTCCACCAGCGCCTCGGCGGGTCCGCCCGGATCGAGCCCCTGCGCGCTGACCCAGTCGTCGTCGAAGTAGGTGTCGTGGTAGCGGTCGCCGCTGTCGGCGAGCAGCGTGACCACCGAGCCGCTGCGCCCGTCGGCGACCATCTCGGCCAGCAGGCCGAAGGCCCCCCACAGGTTGGTGCCCGTCGAGGGCCCCACCCGGCGGCCCAGCACGGCGCTGACGTGGCGGGCGGCCGCGATGGACGCGGCGTCGGGCACGGCCACCATGCGGTCGACCACGCCGGGCAGGAACGACGGCTCCACCCGCGGCCGGCCGATGCCCTCGATGCGCGACGAGGTGGGCATCACGACGTCGTCGCGGTCGTCGGCGTAGGCGGGGAAGAACGCGGAGTTCTCCGGGTCGACGACGCACAACCGGGTCGGGTGGCGCCGGTAGCGGATGTAGCGGCCGATCGTCGCGCTGGTGCCGCCGGTGCCCGCGCCGACGACGATCCACTCCGGAACGGGGTGGGCCTCCTCGCCCATCTGCTCGAAGATCGACTCGGCGATGTTGTTGTTGCCCCGCCAGTCGGTGGCGCGTTCGGCGTTGGTGAACTGGTCCAGGTAATGCCCGCCGGTATCGTGGGCGACGCGCTCCGCCTCGGCGTACACCTCGGCCGAGTTCTGCACGAAATGGCAACGGCCGCCCTGGGATTCGATCAGCGCGATCTTGGACGAGCTGGTGGACGCCGGCATCACGGCGACGAACGGCAGGCCGAGCAGCGCGGCGAAGTAGGCCTCCGACACCGCCGTCGAGCCCGAGGAGGCCTCGACCACCGTGGTGCCCTCGTGGATCCAGCCGTTGCACAGCGCGTACAGGAACAGCGAGCGCGCGAGCCGGTGCTTGAGGCTGCCGGTGATGTGGGTGGTCTCGTCCTTGAGGTACAGCGCGACCTGAGCACCCGGGCCGTGTCCGGCCCAGGCCTCCGGCAGGGGATAGCGCGGCAGGTGCGTGTCCGCGCTGCGGCGGGCGTCGGCCTGGATGAGCCGGACCGCGTTGTCGGTCCAGCTGCGGGAATGGCTGCGGACCGCGATCCGGGCCCGCTGCGTCAACGCACCGAAGCTGTTGGCTGCGAACGGCTCAGGTCGCTGGCCGAGTCGCGACCGCCCATCGGGGTGGCGATCAGCGTCAGCAGGGTGGCCTCGGGCCGGCAGCAGAACCGTACCGGCGCGAACGGCGAGGTGCCGATCCCGGCGGACACGTGCAGCGCCGTGTTCGCGCCCCAGCGGGACGGTCCCTTGGCGCGCGACCGGTCCAGCCCGCAGTTGGTCACCAGGGCCCCGTAGAGCGGCAGGCAGACCTGCCCGCCGTGGGTGTGTCCGGCCATCACCAGCTGGTAGCCGTCCGCGGCGAAGCGGTCCAGCACCCGCGGCTCCGGCGAGTGGGTCAGTCCCAGGCGCAGGTTCGCGGCCGGGCTGGCCGGGCCCGCGATGGTCTCGTAGCGGTCCCGGTCGATGTGCGGGTCGTCGACGCCGGCGGCCGCGACGTGCAGGCCGGCCACCTCGAACTCACGCCGCGTGTGGGTGAGGTCGAGCCAGCCGCGCTCGGTGAACGCCGCCCGCAGGTCCTGCCACGGCAGCGGTTCACCGCGGACCCGGTGCGACGGGTTGGTCACATAGTTCAGCGGGTTCTTCAGGCGCGGCCCGAAGTAGTCATTGCTGCCGAACACGAAGACACCCGGTCGCGACAGCAGGTCACCGAGGGCCTGCACCACCGCGGGCACGGCCTTGGGGTGCGCCAGGTTGTCACCGGTGTTGACCACCAGGTCGGGCTCCCAGTTGGCCAGCTCGCGCAGCCAGGCCTGCTTGCGGCGCTGGTTGGGCGTCATGTGCAGATCGCTGAGATGCAGCACCCGCAGCGGCGTGGAGCCCGGCGTCAGGACGGGCATGGTGATCTCGCGCAGGACGAAGGCGTTGCGCTCGACGACGGCGGCATAACCGATGCCGGCTACCGCCGAGCCGAGCGCGACGGCACTGGTGCGTATCAGCGTGGGCAAAACATCAGCCATGGTGGCAGCCTACTGCCGGTTGCGCTTTGGCAACGCATAGCTGGCGCCACGGCGTCATGGTCGGCGCGGCGATTACGGGGGCGGGGCGCCCGGCGGCGGAGGCGGCGGCGCCAGCAACGGAATGGTGATCGGCGGCAGGCCCGGAATCTCGACCACCTGCGACCCGACCGGCACCGGCGCGCCCTCCGGCGGCGGCGGTGGGGCCGGCGGGATGCCGTTGCTGACCTGAATGGTGATGATGGAGCCCGGGATCGTCGCGCCGCTCGGGGTGGTTCCGACCACCTCGCCCTGCTTGGCGCTGCTGTTGACGAAGTTGTTCTGGTCGGCGACCTGGAAGCCGGCCTCCTTGAGGCGGGCACGCGCCGCGTCGATATCCAGGCCCGCGACGCTGGGCACCCGCGACCCGGGCGACCCGTCCACGTAGCGGGGATCGGTGGGCGGCAGCGCCACCGGCCCGAAGTTGTTGGCGATCGGCTTCATCGCGGTGAACCAGGTGCGGGCCGGCTCGTTACCGCCGTACAGGTCGCCCTCGCCGCAATGGCGCAGGGGCGCCGAGCACAGGTCCGTCGGCGAGGTCGAGTCGTCGTAGATGTAGTTGGCCGCGGCGTAGTGATTGGTGAAGCCCACGAAGCCGGAGGAACGATGCGCCTCGGTGGTGCCCGTCTTACCGGACATCGGCAGCGTCCAGCCCGCGGCGCCGGCCGAGCCGGCGGCGGTGCCGCCGCCCACCGCGTCCTTGCTCATCGCGTTGGCCAGGGTGTTCGCCAGCCCCTCGGGCACCACCTGGTCACAGGTCTCGGTGGTCACGGCGACCTCGTTGCCGTGCCGGTCGATCAGCTTGTCGATCGGGTTGGGCGGGCACCAGGTGCCGCCGGAGGCCAGCGTGGCCGCGACGTTCGACAGTTCGAGCGCGTTGACCTCGATGGGGCCCAGGGTGAACGAGCCGATGTTCTGCCGTTTGACGAAGTCGGCCAGGCTCTCGTTGCTGTCCGGGTTGTAGTCGCGGGCGGTGCCCGGGTCGGCGTAGGACCGCAGCCCTAGCTTGATCGCCATGTCCACCGTGCGGGTCACCCCGACCTGCTGGATCAGCTTGGCGAACGCGGTGTTGGGCGAGGTGGCCAGCGCCTCGGTCACGTTCATCGACCCGCGGTAGTTGCCGGCGTTGACCACGCACCAGGTGTCCTTGGGGCAGCCCTTGGCGCCGCCACTGCCCATGCCCTTGGCCTGGAACCGGCTCGGCACCTCGAGCGTGGCGTTGGTGCCCATCCCCATGTCCAGGGCGGCGGCCGTGGTGAAGATCTTGAATACCGAGCCCGCGCCGTCGCCGACCAACGAGAACGGTTGCGGGCGCATGGTTTCGCCCGCGTCGAGGTTCAGCCCGTAGGTGCGGTTGCTCGCCATCGCCATCACCTTGTGCGACGTCTTGCCGGGCTGGATCACGCTCATCACGCTGGAGATGCCCGGCAGCGTGGGGCTGGCGAACTGGTCGATGGCCGCCTTGACCGGTATCTGCACGTCCGGGTCCAGCGTGGTGCGGATGAGGTAGCCGCCGCGGGCCACCTGTTCTTTGCTGATTCCGGCGCGGGACAAATACTCCTGGACGTAGTCGCAGAAGAACGCGCGGTCGCCGGCCGCGATGCAGCCCCGCGGCAACTCGTTGGGCTGCGGCAGCACGCCCAGCGGCGTGGCCTTGGCGGCGCGCAGCGCGTCGGCCTCCTGCGGGATGTTCTCGATCATGGTGTCCAGCACCAGGTTTCGCCGCGCCAGCGCGCCCTCGGGGTTGGTGTAGGGGTTGAGCGCGCTGGTCGACTGCACCATGCCGGCCAGCAGGGCGGCCTGCTGCCAGTTGAGGTCCGAGGCGTTGATGCCGAAGTACGTCTGCGCCGCGTCCTGCACACCGAACGAGCCGTTGCCGAACGACACCAGGTTCAGGTAGCGGGTCAGGATCTCGGGCTTGGTGAACGTCTTGTCCAGCGTGAGCGCCATCCGAATCTCGCGCAGCTTGCGCGCCGGGGTGGTCTCCACGGCGGCGCGCTTTTCGGCGTCGGTCTTCGCCGTCACCAGCAACTGATAGTTCTTGATGTACTGCTGCTCGATCGTCGACCCGCCGCGGGTGTCGACGTCGCCGCGCGCGTAGCCGGCCAACCCGGTCAGCGTGCCCTTCCAGTCCACCCCGGCGTGCTCGGCGAACCGCTTGTCCTCGATGGACACGATCGCCAGCTTCATCGTGTTGGCGATCTTGTCGCTGGGCACCTCGAAGCGGCGCTGGGAGTACAGCCAGGCGATGGTGTTGCCCTTCGCGTCGACCATCGTCGACACCGCGGGCACCTCGCCTTCGAGTAGTTGGGCCGATCCGTTGGCGACGACTTCGGAGGCCCGGTTGGACATCAGGCCCAATCCGCCCGCGAACGGAAACATCAGCGCGGTGGCGACGACGCCGGCCAGCAAGCAGTACCCCGCAAGCTTGAGAATCGTGAGGGCGGCCCGGGGGCGGTCTGACATGGCTATTACAGTAGCGGCCCCCAGTCACGTCGCCACGCCGCGCGTTCACCCACTTTTTGCCCCCGGCATTGACCAGCGCTTTACCGCCGCGGGCGGGATAAAATTTGCGCAGGCGTCAGTAGAAAGCGTGCGGGCTGACGTGTCCAAGATCACTTCTTCGCGTACCGTTCTGGGACGAGACGGGACGCCCGTCCCAAAAAAAGCGTTATCGGACTGTTGCGCAATTGGCAGCTGACCACCTAACTTAGACACACGGTGAGATTCAGGTAACACCGATGTACACAGTGTGGCGTAGATCGCAGGTGAGGATCTGCACCCGAGGAGGGCGGTCGCGAGGGCGGCCGGTAGGGAAGGGAACAGTTCGTGTCAGGAACACGGCCTGCGGCGCGTAGAACAAACATTGCGGCCGCACAAGGGGTACTCCGCAGCGTTGATGCCGAAGAACGGATCGCCTGGGTTTCCAAAGCACTGTGTCGAACCACCGACCCGGACGAGCTATTCGTTCGCGGGGCCGCGCAGCGCAAAGCCGCCGTCATTTGCCGGCACTGCCCGGTGATGCAGGAATGCGGAGCGGACGCACTGGACAACAAGGTCGAGTTCGGCGTCTGGGGCGGCATGACCGAGCGTCAGCGCCGGGCCCTGCTCAAGCAGCACCCCGAGGTGGTGTCCTGGGCGGACTTCTTCGACAAGAGGCGGGCCCGCAGCGTCGGCTGACGCCGCGATCGGGCCCCTAGCGTAGGGGCCCCTGGGCAGCGGCGCGGGCCGCGTCGCCGACGGTCGAGGTGATCTGGTCGGCAAGCGCGCGCAACGCCTCGAGATCCGAGACGTCGAACGGCAGCGAGGGCACCCCGATGACCGGGACGTGCGGATTGGCTCCGGTGAACCGCGACAGCAACCTGATTTCCCGTTTGGCGGTCTGCGCGCGGTCGGCGTGAATCCTCAGCACGGCGGCGGCCAGCGACGCCGCCTCGGAGTCCGTTTCGGCCTCCAGCGTTTCGGTCCCGTCGATCGCCCGCTCGGCGGGCAACGAGCACAACGTCGGGTGGGTGCGGTTCAAGATCAGCCCGGCCAGCGGCATGCCCTCCTGCGACAGCCGGTCGACGAAGAAGGAGGCTTCGCGCAGTGCGTCGGGCTCGGCCGCCGACACCACGACGAACTGCGTGCCGCGCCTCTTCAGCAGCGCGTAGGTGCGATCCGCCTTCTCCCGAAACCCGCCGAACGTGGCGTCCAGTGATTGCACGAACGCGGCCGCGTCGCTCAGCATCTGCGAGCCGAGCACGGTGGACATCGCCTTCATCGCCAAACCCATTGCGCCGGTGACCAATCGGCCGATGCCCCGGCCGGGCGCGAGCAGCAGCCGCCACAGCCGGCTGTCCATGAAGCTGCCCAGCCGCTTGGGCGCGTCCAGGAAGTCAAGCGCGTTGCGCGACGGCGGGGTGTCCACCACCACCAGATCCCACCGGTCCTCGGCCAGCAGCTGACCGAGTTTCTCCATCGCCATGTACTCCTGCGTGCCGGCGAGCGAGCTGGCGACCGTCTGATAGAACTGGTTGTCCAGAATCGCTTGCGCGCGACCGGGTCCGGAGTACTGGACCACCATCTCGTCGAACGTGCGGCGCATGTCGAGCATCATCGCGTGCAGCTCACCGGGAACCTCCGGCGCCAGGGGCACCGATTGCGGGGTGTTGCCAAGGTCGTTGACCCCCAGCGCCTGTGCGAGTCGCTTGGCCGGGTCGATCGTCAGCACGCACACGTTGCGGCCGTATTCGGCCGCGCGCAGCGCCATCGCCGCGGCGGTGGTGGTCTTGCCCACGCCGCCCGCCCCGCAGCACACCACGACCCGGTTGGTCGTGTCGGCCAGGATCGCCGCCAGATCAAGCCTATTCGGCGTTGTACTCATCGAACTCCCTGCTGCGCAAGCGATTCCGACAGCTCATAAAGGCTGCCCAGGTCCACGCCGTCGGAGATCGCGGGCAATTCGAGTCGCGGCACCTTCAACGCGTCGAGCTGTTGGGCGATCTCGGCGCGCGCGGCGATGACCGTCGCGTGCTCGATGGTTTCGGTCAGCAGCCCGGCGAACTCGGTGTCGTTCAGCTTGATCCCGGCCATCTCCAGGCCCGCCCGCACCGAGTCCGCGTCGACGTCACCCTCGGCGGCCTTCGCCAGGTCGGCCGGCTGCAGATGCGACGCGATGTTGCGGTTCACGATCACGCTGCCGATCGGCAGCTCCATCTCGGCGAGCTCCTCGATGGCCTCCAGCGTTTCCTGCACTGGCAACGCCTCCAGCAGGGTGACCAGGTGGATGGCGGTCTGCTCGGAGTGCAGCAGCTTCACCACGCCCTCGCTCTGCGAGTGCACCGGCCCGCCCTTGGCCAGATCCGACACCGCCTTGGTGACGTCCAGGAAGCGGGCGATCCGCCCCGTCGGGGGAGCGTCGACGACGACCGCGTCGTACACCGGGTTCTTGGCCCCCTTGTTCAGGCGCACCACCGACTCCTTGATCTTCCCGGTGAGCAGCACGTCGCGCAGGCCGGGCGCGATCGTCGTCGCGAACTCGATGGCCCCGATGCGGCGCATCGCCCGCCCGGCGATGCCCAGGTTGTAGAACATGTCCAGGTATTCCAGGAACGCGGCCTCGATGTCGATCGCCAGGGCGTTTACCTGTCCGCCGCGTTCGGCGGTCGCGATCTTGACCTCCTGGTAGGGCAGCGGCGGGACGTCGAAGAGTTGCGCAATGCCTTGGCGCCCTTCGACTTCCACGAGGAGGACCTTGCGACCCCCGGCTGCCAGGGTCAGCGCCAGCGCGGCCGCGATCGTCGACTTGCCCGTACCGCCTTTGCCGGTGACGAAATGCAGCCGGGCCTTCGACAGCCGGGCCGGCCAGCCGACCGCGCTACCGCCGCTCGATGTGTTTGTCACCTTCGCATGCTAGCCCGACCGATCCCCGGGCAGGCCGGAGCCGTTCAGCTGCGACCGATAAGCTCGCGCCATGAGCCAACCCACCGCATGGGAATACGTCACGGTCCCGCTGCTGACGCACGCCACCAAACAAATCCTCGACCAGTGGGGCGCCGACGGTTGGGAATTGGTCTCGGTACTGCCCGGACCGACCGGCGAGCAACACGTCGCGTATCTGAAGCGCCCGAAGTAGATGAGCGCCTCGGCCCGGCTCGCGGAACTCGGTGTCGCGCTGCCCGAGGTCGTGGCCCCGCTGGCCGCCTACGTGCCCGCGGTGCGCACGGGCGATTTGGTCTATACGGCGGGTCAGCTGCCGATGCAGGCGGGACAGCTCGCGGGGACCGGCAAGGTCGGTGCCCAGGTCAGCCCGGAAGAGGGTAAGGCGCTGGCGCGCGTCTGCGCGCTCAACGCCCTGGCCGCCGTGGATGCGCTGGTCGGCATCGACGCGGTGACCCGCGTGGTCAAGGTCGTCGGCTTCGTCGCGTCGGCCCCGGGTTTCAACGGCCAGCCCGGCGTCATCAACGGGGCTTCCGAGCTGCTGGCCGACGTGTTCGGCGAGCGGGGCGCGCACGCCCGGTCGGCGGTCGGGGTGTCCGAGCTGCCGTTGGACGCGCCGGTGGAGGTCGAACTGATCGTGGAGGTCGGCTCACGACCGTGACCGAGGCGCAAGAGTCGTTGAGCCATCCCGCATACGGCAGGCTGCGGGCGGTCACCGACGCTGCCTCGGTGCTGTTGGCCGACAACCCCGGATTGCTGACGCTCGAGGGGACCAACACCTGGGTGCTGCGCGGCCAGGGCAGCGACGAATTGGTCGTGGTGGATCCCGGGCCGGACGACGACGAACACATCGCGCGCGTCGCGGGGTTGGGCCGCATCACGCTGGTGCTGATCAGTCACCGGCACGGCGATCACACCGACGGCATCGACAAGCTCGTCGAGCGGACCGGCGCGACCGTGCGGTCGGCGGGCAGCGGGTTCTTGCGTGGCCTCGGCGGTCACCTGACCGACGGTGAGGTCATCGACGCGGCCGGCCTGAAGATCAAGGTGATGGCGACGCCGGGCCACACCGCCGACTCGCTGTCGTTTCTCATCGACGACGCGGTGCTCACCGCCGACAGCGTCCTGGGCCGCGGCACCGCGGTCATAGATTCCGAAGACGGCAGCCTGGCCGACTACCTGGAATCGTTGCGCCGGCTGCGCGGACTGGGCCCGCGCACGGTGCTGCCCGGCCACGGGCCGGACCTGGCCAACCTGGAGGCCGTCGCGTCGGGCTACCTGATGCACCGGCACGAGCGCCTGGAGCAGGTGCGCGCGGCGTTGCGCGACATCGGCGACGACGCCACCGCCCGCCAGGTCGTCGAACACGTCTATGTGGACGTCGACGAGAAACTCTGGGACGCCGCCGAATGGTCGGTTCAGGCGCAGCTGGACTATTTGCGGCGAGGCTGAAAATTCGCAGGATGAAGTGCGAGTAGGCGCCTGCGGAATTACCGGCTCGGCGCAATTAGCGCGCTCGCCTCGCCAGCCTTTCGGAGTCCGAAATCAGCACACTCTTGCCCTCCAGGCGGATCCAGCCGCGGTGGGCGAAGTCGGCCAGCGCCTTGTTCACCGTCTCGCGGGAGGCGCCCACCAGCTGGGCGATCTCCTCCTGGGTCAGGTCGTGGGTCACCCGCATCGCGCCACCCTCCTGGGTGCCGAACCGCTGGGCGAGCTGCAGCAGCTGTTTGGCGACCCGGCCGGGCACGTCGGTGAAGATGAGGTCGGCCAGGTTGTTGTTGGTGCGGCGCAGCCGGCGGGCCAGCACCCGCAGCAGCTGCTCGGCGATCTCGGGACGGTCGGCGATCCACGCCCGCAGCGCGTCGCGGTCCATCGACACCGCGCGCACCTCGGTGATGGTGGTCGCGCTGGAGGTCCGCGGGCCGGGGTCGAAGATGGACAATTCGCCGAACATGTCCGACGGGCCCATGATCGTCAGCAGGTTCTCCCGACCGTCGGGCGAGCGACGGCCGATCTTCACCTTCCCCGAGACGATGATGTACAGCCGATCGCCCGGCTCCCCCTCGGCGAACACCGTGTGCCCACGGGGGAAGTCGACGGGTTGCAGTTGCTTGGTCAGCGCGGCGACGGCGCTGGGCTCAACCCCTTGGAAGATTCCTGCCCTTGCCAGGATCTCGTCCACGTTGCCTCTTCAGGTTTTAATGACGGTGATACGTGCAGGTTAATCCCGTGCTCGCGTGATGAGTCTAGCGGTCGGACATTTTGTCCAACGTGCAACGCTACACACGATTGACGTATCGAGGGGCCTTAAACTGCGGATTGATGCGCGTCTGCGCGTGTATTCGCGTCGGCAATGTCAGCTCGCCGCGGTCGACGAAGCTGGCGGCGAACGACGGCGCCGCGTGACGCGGCCCGGCGGTCAGCCCGCCCAGCGCCGCCGCCGCGAGTTCCCGGTCCTCGCGCCGGTGCAGGTATTCCACCGCCTCCGGCATGCCCTCGCGGGCCAGGGTGCGCACGTCCATGAACTCCACGTGCTCGAAGAGCTCGGCGACCGCGATCATCGTGACGTCTGCGCGGGCGAGCCCCCGTTCGAGGCGCCCCAAGCCGAGCGCCGCCAGCATCAGCAGCCCGGGAACGCAGGCCACCAGCAACCATGACACAAGGAGAGTAAACAGGGCCTTCAATCAACACGAGGTCTCGGCGAGATCACGAAATCAGTACTCTGTCGTAGGTGACAGCGGCAAAGTCGTCCGGGCGCTCGAAGTCCACCCCCGCCCCGGCGGGCGGCGACGCCGCGCGGCGCTTCTCCGAGGAGACCCGAGTCGGCCTGGTGCGACGGGCCCGCCGCATGAATAGGGCTCTGGCGCAGGCGTTTCCGGACGCGCACTGCGAGCTGGACTTCACCACGCCGCTGGAGCTGACGGTCGCCACCATCCTTTCCGCGCAGAGCACCGACAAACGGGTGAACCTGACGACGCCGGCGTTGTTCAAGCGCTATCCCTCGGCGCTGGACTACGCGCAAGCCGACCGCGACGAACTGGAAACCCTGATCCGCCCCACGGGGTTCTTCCGGAACAAGGCGACCTCACTGATCGGCCTCGGGCAGGCGTTGGTCGAGCGGTTCGACGGCGAGGTGCCCGCCACGATGGAAGAACTGGTCACGCTGCCCGGCGTGGGCCGCAAGACCGCCAACGTCATCCTGGGCAACGCCTTTGGCGTCCCCGGCATCACGGTCGACACCCATTTCGCGCGGCTGCTGCACCGGTGGCGCTGGACCACCGACAAGGATCCGGTCAAGATCGAGCGCGCGGCCGGCGAGTTGATCGAACGCAGCGAGTGGACCATGCTCAGCCACCGCGTGATCTTCCACGGCCGCCGGGTATGCCACGCGCGCAAACCGGCCTGCGGTGTCTGCGTGGTGGCCAAGGATTGCCCGTCGTTCGGCCTCGGCCCCACCGAGCCGCTGCTGGCGGCGCCGTTGGTGCGGGGCCCGGAGACCGAGCACCTGCTGGCCCTGGCCGGCCTGTAGAGCACGGCCTTGACGCGTTCCACGCGCTGGACGATCGCGATCCTCGCGGTGGTGGCGGCGCTGACCGCGGCCCTGGTGGCCCAGCTTCGCGACCAGTCCGCGCCGACGACGACCCCCGGCACCGCGCAGGGCACGCCGGACCGCGAGCACCGCGACGCCGACACGGCGGCCGCGCTGGCCGGTCCGCGGCAGCGGGCCAATCTGGCGCCGTGTCCGGGCGCCGGCGACGGTCCCGGGCCCCCGGCGCTGCGCGGGGTCACCGCCGAATGCGCCGCGGACGGTTCGGTTGTCGACGTCGCCCGCGCGCTGGCCGGGCGCCGGGTCGTGCTCAACCTGTGGGCGTATTGGTGCGCGCCGTGCGCGGCCGAGCTGCCCGCGATGGCCGAGTATCAACGGCGAGCCGGGTCGGACGTGATGGTGGTGACCGTGCATCAGGACGAGAACGAGACGGCGGCGTTGCTGCGGCTGGCCGAGCTGGGCGTTCGGTTGCCGACCCTGCAGGACGGTCGCCGTCGGCTCGCGGCGGCGCTCGGCGTGGTAAACGTGATGCCCGCGACCGTGGTTCTGCGGTCGGACGGTAGCGTTGCCCAGATGCTGCCGCGGGCCTTCGCCAGTGCCGACGAGATCGCCGCCGCGGTCGGAAATGACAAGGGATAAGCCTGAAATTGGACCGATTGGAGCGCCGGGTGAGTGTCGGGGGCGAGCCCCCGCATGCGGCGGGCAAGCCCCCGTCCCGCGCGCGCGGGACGATGCCGCTGATGCCCGACGCCTCCCCGCGGTGGCTGCGTCCCCTGGTCGATAACGTCGAGCGGATGCCGGACGCGTACCGGCGCCGGCTGCCGGCCGACGTGCTCGCGATGATCACCGGCAAGGCCGCGTCGTCGTTGTCGGCGATGAGCGGCCGGGGTCGCGAAGCCGCCGTCCTGGTGCTGTTTTCGGGTCCCGCGTCCGCGCCGGCCGACGGCGGCGTCCCCGACGACGCCGACCTGCTGCTCACGGTGCGGGCGTCGACGCTGCGCCACCACGCCGGGCAGGCGGCGTTTCCCGGCGGCGCCTCCGATCCGGGCGATGACGGCCCGGTGTCCACCGCCCTGCGCGAAGCGGAGGAAGAAACCGGGATCGACGTCTCCCGGTTGCGGCCCTTGGTCACGATGGAACGGACGTTCATCGCGCCGTCGCGATTTCACGTCGTGCCGGTGCTGGCCTACTCGCCCGATCCCGGGCCGGTGGCCGTCGTCAACGAGGCCGAAACCGCGATCGTCGCGCGAGTTCCGGTGCGCGCCTTCATCAACCCGGCCAACCGGCTGATGGTGTACCGGGGCGACCTCGGGCGCCGGTGGGCCGGACCGGCGTTTCTGCTGAACGAGATGCTGGTTTGGGGATTCACTGGCCAGGTGATCTGTGCGATGCTCGACGTCGCCGGCTGGGCCCAGCCCTGGGACACCACCGACGTCCGCGAATTGGACGCGGCGATGGCGCTGGTCGGCGACCAGGGTGAGGCCCCCGGATGAACCTGAACTCGATGAGCCCGTCGCAATGGCTTGACGTGGCCGTGCTGGCGGTCGCGTTCATCGCGGCCGTGTCGGGTTGGCGTTCCGGCGCGGTCGGCTCGCTGTTCTCGTTCGTCGGGGTGTTGTTGGGCGCGATCGCGGGTGTGCTGCTGGCGCCCCACCTGGTCGCCCACATCGCCGCGCCCCGGGCCAAGCTGTTCGCCGCCCTGTTCCTGATCCTTGCCCTGGTCGTCATCGGCGAGGTCGCCGGAGTGGTGTTGGGCCGGGCGGTTCGGGGCGCGATCCGCAGCCGCACCATCCGGACGGTCGACTCGTTCATCGGGGTGGGGGTCCAGCTGGTGGTGGTGCTGACCGCGGCCTGGTTGCTGGCGACGCCGCTGACCCAGTCGAAGGACCAGCCGGAGCTGGCCGCCGCGGTCCGCGGCTCGCGGGTGCTGGCCAAGGTCAACGAGGTCGCCCCGCCCTGGCTGAAGACGGTGCCCAAGCGGCTGTCGGCGCTGCTGAACACCTCCGGCCTGCCCGCGGTGCTGGAGCCGTTCAGCCGCACTCCGGTCATTCCCGTCGCCTCTCCCGACCCCGCGCTGGCCACCAACCCGGTGGTGCAGGCCACCGCGCCCAGCGTCGTCAAGGTGCGCAGCCTGGCGCCGAGTTGCCAGAAAGTGTTGGAGGGCAGCGGATTTGTGGTCGCCCCGGACCGGGTGATGACCAACGCGCACGTGGTGGCCGGGTCCAACAGCGTGCAGATCTACGCCAGCGGCAGCCCGCTCGACGCCACGGTCGTCTCCTATGACCCGTCGGTCGACATCGCCATCCTCGCCGTCCCCAACCTGCCGCCGCAGCCGCTGGCGTTCGCCCAGTCCGATGCGAAGACGGGAACCAGCGTGGTGGTGCTGGGCTATCCGGGCGGCGGAAACTTCACCGCCACCCCGGCCCGCATCCGCGAGGTCATCAAGCTCAGCGGCCCGGACATCTACCGGGACCCCGCACCCGTCACCCGTGACGTCTACACCATCAGAGCCAATGTGGAGCAAGGCAATTCGGGGGGACCGCTGATCGACCTGAACGGTCAGGTGCTCGGCGTGGTGTTCGGGGCGGCCGTCGACGACCCGGACACCGGCTTCGTGCTGACGGCCGACGAGGTGGCCGGCCAGCTCGCCAAGCTCGGCGATACCCAGCAGGTCACCACCGGCGCCTGCGTCAGTTGACCACCGAGTCGAGGAATCGCAGCAGGTGCCTGTTGATTTCCTCGGGCGCCTCTTCGTGGCTGAAATGCCCTGCGCCCGAAATGGATACATAACGCCCCTGCGGGGCGTAACGCTGTGTCCGGTCGACCGGGTCGGCCAGCACGTAGGGGTCGGCGTCGCCGCGCAGGTGCAGCAGCGGCACGCTGAGTTGCTGGCACATCGATTTCATGAAGCGCCGGCCTTCGTCGCGCAGCTGGCTGCGCACGGCCCAGCGCTGATATTCCAGCGCGCAGTGCGCCGCCGACGGGATCTGGATCGCCGTCCGCAGATAACCGATTGCCTCGGAAAAGTCTTCGGATGCAAGCCATTTGGCGCAGCTGCGGCTGCGGACCAGGCGTTCGATCTCGGCGCCGTTGTCGCGGGTCAGTAGGCGCTCGGGCCAGATCGGCATCTGGTAGCGCAACAGTGTGGACAGCAGGGCGTAGCCTTGGTCGCGCCGAGTCAGGGTGGACCGGCGCAGCGCCGCCGGGTGCGGCGAGCTGATCAGCGCGATGGCCGACACCAACCGCGCGTGCAACAACGCGGTGGCCCAGCAGGCCAGCCCGCCGTCGGCGTGCCCGACCAGCGTCGCCGACGAGTGCCCCAGCGCGCGAATCAGGCCGGCGGTGTCGCCGGCCAGTGTCCAGCCGTCGTAGCCGCGGGGTGGCTTATCGCTGCCGCCGTAGCCGCGCAGGTCGACCGCGACCACCCGCGCCCCGGTCAAGCCCCGCAACTGATGGCGCCACGACCACCAGAACGAACCGAAACCGTGCAGCAGCATCACCAGCGGACGGGCCGTGGGCGGTGCGGTCGCGTCGCCGCCCGCGGGCAGGGCCTCGACGACATGGAACCGGATCCCGTTGGCGTGCACGTCCAAATGGCGCCATGGCCCGTCGATGCGGGTTACCGACGGATCCGGCGGGGCCATCTACCAACCCGATGGATCGGTTTCGGGCTTCTCGTGTCGGCCGCGCTCGGTGAGCTGCTTGGCCGCGTCCGGCGTCTTGTCGTGGCCCGGCGTGAGCGCGGTGCGGGTCTCCTTGACCGATTCGATGGTCTCCCGCGGCCCCCGGATCCGGCGCACCTTCAGGAAGCCCAGCAGGGCCAGCAGGGCACCGACCACCACCTGAACACCGAAGACGATCAGGAACGCCACCCAGCGCCACAGCCAGGTGTCGAGCAGCTCGGCGACGAAGAAGAAGAAAAAGAACGTGGAGTAGAACAGCACCACCAGCGCGGCGATGAAGTACACGCTGCCGGTCAGGCCCTTTTTGACGTCCCGGGTGATCTCGGCCCGGGCCAGCTCGACCTCGGCGCGCACCAGCGTGGAGACTTGCGTGGTCGCGTCCTTGATCAGGTCACCGATCGACGGCTCGGCGGGCCGGGCGTGCGGGTCGGTCAGGGGAATCGTGGTCAGCGTGCTGGGCACACCGTTCTTGCCATCGGCTTTGCTCACAGACGGTCCCCTCTTTCGTCATCGCCCGGCTGGCTGTCCTCGCGGTTCATGTTGCCATGCGCCGACATGGCAGACGAGGCCAGCCGACGGCCACGCTCGGCACGGCGGGCGAGACGCCCGGCCGACTAGACTGGCCAAGCCGGTCCGGGTCCGGCCTGTCGATGGGAGTGGTGCTGTGCAGACGGCGCACCGGTACTTCGTGGCGGCGACGGTGGCGGTGCTCTTGGTCCTGGTGGGCTGCCCCGCGCGCGCCGCGGCCGCCGACGTCAGGATCCCGATGGGCGGCGGCGCCGGCATCGTCATCAACGGGGACACGATGTGCACCCTGACCACCATCGGGGGCGATGCCGCCGGTGATCTGATCGGCTTCACTTCGGCGCATTGCGGCGGGCCGGGCGCGCAGGTGGCCGCCGAGGGCGCCGAAAACGCCGGCATCCTGGGCACCATGGTCGCCGGCAACGACAACCTCGACTACGCGGTGATCAAGTTCGATCCCGCCAAGGTGACGCCGACCGCCAACTACAACGGCTTCGCGATCAACGGGCTCGGCCCGGACCCTGCCTTCGGCGAGATCGCGTGCAAACAGGGCCGCACCACCGGCAACTCGTGCGGCGTCACCTGGGGCCCCGGCCAAGAACCGGGCACCATCGTCATGCAGGTCTGCGGCCAGCCGGGCGACTCGGGAGCGCCGGTGACCGTGAACAACATGCTCGTCGGGATGATCCACGGGGCGTTCAGCGACAACCTGCCGACCTGCATCATCAAGTACATCCCGCTGCACACGCCGGCCGTCGTCCAGTCGTTCAACACGATCCTGGGCGACGTCAACGCCAAGCACCGGCCCGGCGCGGGGTTCACGCCCCTACCGGGCTGAGTCGGCTACTTCGAGGCCTGGATCGCGTCGAACACCCCGGGGTCGAGCAGCGTCGACGTGTCTCCGAGCTCGCGGTTTTCGGCGACGTCCCGCAGCAGCCGGCGCATGATCTTGCCGCTGCGGGTCTTGGGCAGCTCGGGCACCACGTGGATCTCCCGCGGCTTGGCGATGGGCGAGATCTCCTTGGCCACCTCGGCCCGCAGCTCGTCGACGATCCCGTCGTGCACTTCGTACTCGGCGCACAGGACGACGAACGCGCAGACGGCCTGGCCCGTGGTCTCGTCGGTCTTGGCGACCACCGCGGCCTCGGCCACGCCGTGGTGGCCGACGAGCGCCGACTCCAGTTCGGCGCTGGAGAGCCGGTGCCCGGACACGTTCATCACGTCGTCGATGCGGCCCACCACCCAGATGGCGCCGTCGCGGTCGTAATAGGCGCTATCCCCGGCGAAGTACCAGCCCTGCTCGGCGAACCGGGACCAGTAGGTCTCGACGTAGCGTTCCGGATCGCCCCAGATGCCGCGCAGCATCGACGGCCACGGCTGGTCCAAGACCAGGTAGCCGGTGATGTGTTCGCCGTGGTGGACGGTGGGCGTCAGGTGTTCGCCGTGGTCGTCGACGATGCTCGCGGAGATGCCGGGCAGAGCCCTCATCGCCGAACCCGGTTTGGCCGCAGCGACTCCGGGCAGGGGGGAGATCATCGCGGCGCCCGTCTCGGTCTGCCACCAGGTGTCCACGATCGGGAGGCGCTCGGCGCCGATCACCTTGTGGTACCAGCGCCACGCCTCGGGGTTGATCGGCTCGCCCACCGTGCCCAGCAGTCGCAGGCTGGACAGGTCGTGCGCGTCGGGGATCTCGCGCCCCCACTTCATGAACGTGCGGATAAGCGTGGGCGCGGTGTAATAGATTGTGACGCCGTACTTTTCGATGATCTCGAAATGCCGGTGCTGGGTCGGCGAGTCGGGCGTGCCCTCATAGAGGACCTCGGTGACCCCGTTGGACAGCGGGCCGTAGACGCCGTAGGTGTGCCCGGTGACCCAGCCGATATCGGCGGTGCACCAGAAGACGTCGCGGTCGGGCTTGATGTCGAAGATGTAGTAGTGCGTGTACGACGACTGCGTCAGATAGCCGCCGCTGGTGTGCACGATGCCCTTGGGCTTGCCGGTGGTCCCGGAGGTGTACAGCAGGAACAGCGGCTGCTCGGCGTCGAACGGCTCCGGCGTGTGTTCGGGCGACGCGGCGTCGACGACGTCGTGCCACCACAGGTCACGGTCGCCATTCCAGGACACGTCGATTCCGGTGCGCCGCACCACCAGAAGGTGCTCGACCGGGCTGTCCGCGTCCGAGACCGCCTCGTCGGCCGCGTCCTTGAGCGGGGCCGGCTTGCCGCGGCGAAACTGACCGTCGCTGGTGATCAGCAGCTTGGCCTGGGCATCGGCGATCCTGGCCCGTAGCGCCTTCGCGGTGAAGCCGGCGAACACCACGCTGTGCATGATGCCCAGCCGGGCGCAGGCCAGCATCGCGATCACCGCTTCGGGGATCAACGGCATGTAGATGGCGGCCCGGTCACCGGCGACCAGTCCGAGGCCGGTGAGCGCGTTGGCCGCCTTGCAGACCTCGGCCTGTAGGTCGGCATAGGTCAGGCTGCGGCTGTCGCCGGGCTCACCCTCCCAGTGGATGGCGACGCGATCCCCGTGGCCGGCCTCCACGTGCCGGTCGACGCAGTTGTAGGCGACGTTGAGCTTGCCGTCGGCGAACCACTTGGCGAACGGGGCGTCCGACCAGTCCAGCACCTCGGTGAACGGGGTCGACCACGACAGCCGATTGGCCTGCTTGCCCCAGAACGCCAGCCGGTCCTCGTCGGCCTCGCGGTACAAGTCCTCGCCCGCGTTGGCCTGCTCGGCGAACTCCGCCGGCGGGGGATACGACGACGGGCCTACGGCGTCGGTGGCGGTCACTGGCTTCCTCCTGGTGTCGAGGCTCGTCGATCGTCAGAGAGCCTAGCCCCACAAGGTGAAAAGCGGAGCTTGAAATCGAGGTCGAAGCCGGCCCCGGTGGCGGATAATCACCGATGTGCCGGATCACGGGCGACTACTTCGCAGCTTTGTCGCGGCCGCAACGGGTTACGCGGCCAGCGCCGCGCTGGGGCCGGCCGCGTGGGCCATGCCGACCGACAACGCGGACGCCCCGACCCCGTGCTGGTCGGACCAGATCGCCGTCACGGCCTCGCCGACTCAGGCGGCGGTGGGCCACCGCGCGGCCACGCTGGTGTTCAGCCTGGCCGGCGGCGCGGAACCCTGCACGCTGACCGGATACCCCGGCGTCGACTCCGGGTCCGGAGGACCGCTCGTTCACGCCCAGCCCACGCTGCGCGGCTACATGGGCGGCCTGCCGGGCGGCAACGAGGTGCCACCTACCGTCGTCCTGTCCCTATCCACCCAGGCGCAGGCCGTGGTGGAGGGGCTTGCCGTCGACGCGAACGGCAGCCCGTGCCCCACCTACACCGACCTGTTGGTCAATCCGCCGGACACCACCGTGGTCCTGACCGTGCCGGCCACCATCGACGCCTGCGCGCTGCAGGTGCACCCCGTCACTCCCGTCTGAGGACCGTCAGTCGGTGTTCAGGCCCTAGGGTCGGGTGTTATGCGTCGGGCCCCGCGCGCCTTGCCGGCCTTCGTCGCCGCCGGCTTCCTGGCGGTCGCGTCGCTGACCGCGTGTGGTGGCGGGGCGCTCAGTCCCGAACTGGTGGTGGTCAATGGTGGCGAGCCGCCGAACCCGCTGATTCCCACGGGCACCAACGACAGCCTCGGTGGCCGAATCCTGGACCGACTTTTCGCCGGTTTGGTGTCGTATGACGCCGCCGGCAAACCGTCGCCGGAGGTGGCGCAGTCGATCGAGACAACCGACAACGTCAACTACCGCATCGCGCTCAAGCCCGGCTGGAAGTTCACCGACGGCTCGCCGGTGACGGCCCATTCGTTCGTCGACGCGTGGAACTACGGCGCGCTGAGCGCCAATGCCCAACTGCAACAAAGCTTTTTCAGCCCGATCGTCGGGTACGACGACGTCGCCGGGCCCGGTGGGGGCGGGAAGACCACCATGTCCGGGCTGCGCGTCGTCAGCGATCTCGAGTTCGATGTGCGGCTCAAGGCGCCGACCGTCGACTTCACGTTGCGGCTGGGACACAACGCGTTCTACCCGTTACCCGACATGGCGTTTCGGGACATGGCGGCATTCGGCCGCCACCCGGTGGGCAACGGCCCCTACGAGTTGGCGGACGGCCCCGACGGGCCGGCCTGGGAACACAACGTCAAGATCGACCTGAAACCCAACCCCGACTACCACGGCAATCGCGTGCCCCACAACAAGGGCCTGAGGTTCGAGTTCTACGCCAACCTGGACACCGCCTACGCCGACCTGCTGTCGGGCAATCTCGATGTGCTGGACACGATTCCGTCCAGCGCGCTGACCATCTTCAAGCGTGACCTCGGCGGCAACGCCGCCAGCGGGCCCGTCGCGGTCAGCCAGTCGCTGGACACGCCGTTGCGGCTGCCGCACTTCGGCGGCGAGGAAGGCCGGCTGCGCCGCTTGGCGTTGTCGGCCGCCGTCAACCGGCCGCAAATCTGTCAGCAGATCTTCAACGCCACCCGCAGCCCGGCCCGCGACTTCACCGCCAGCTCGCTGCCCGGGTTCGACCCGAATATCCCGGGCAACGACGCGCTGGACTTCAACCCCGAACGGGCACGCCAACTTTGGGCGCAGGCCAATGCGATTTCGCCATGGAGCGGGCGGTACTCGATCGCTTACAACGCCGACAGCGGCCATCAAGAGTGGGTGGACGCCGTGGCCAACAGCATCAAGAACGTCCTGGGCATCGACGCCGTCGGCGCGCCGCACCCCACGTTCGCCGGCTTCCGCACCCAGATCACCAACCGCAGCATCGACACCGCGTTCCGCGCGGGCTGGATCGGCGACTACCCGTCGATGATCGAGTTCCTGGCTCCGCTGTACGCGACCGGGGCGGGATCCAACGACGTCGGATACTCCAGCCCGGAATTCGACGCCGGGCTGGCCGCCGCCGAGGCGGCACCGGACCTGCACCAGGCGGATGTGCTCGTCAACCTCGCCCAACGAATCCTGTTGCGCGACATGCCCGCCGTGCCGCTGTGGTACTACATCGCGGTGGTCGGATGGTCGCCGCAGGTCAGCGGCGTCAAGCTGACCTGGAACGGCATGCCCGACTACGAGAACATCGTCAAGGCCTGAGATGGGTTGGTACATCGTGCGCCGGATCGCCGTCATGGTGCCGGTGTTCCTCGGCGCCACGCTGTTGATCTACGGCATGGTCTTCCTGTTGCCGGGCGACCCGGTGGCCGTGATGGCCGGGGACCGGCCGTTGACGCCCGAGGTCGCGGCGCAACTGCGGGCGCGCTACCACCTCGACGACCCGTTCCTGGTGCAGTACCTGCGTTACCTGGGCGGCGTCCTGCACGGCGACCTGGGCCGGTCCTACTCCGGGCTGCCAGTGAGTAACGTTCTGGCCCATGCCTTTCCGGTCACGCTGCGGCTCGCGCTGATCGCCCTGGTGGTCGAGGCGGTGCTGGGCATCGCCTTCGGGGTGATCGCCGGCCTGCGCACGGGTGGCCTGTTCGATTCCACCGTGCTGGTCGCCGGGCTGGTCATCATCGCGGTACCCATCTTCGTCCTGGGATTCCTGGCGCAGTTCGTTTTCGGGGTGAAGCTGGGCATCGCGCCGGTCACGGTGGGGGAGCGGTCGACGTTCGGGCGGCTGCTGCTGCCCGGCGTGGTGCTGGGCTCGGTGTCGTTCGCCTACGTGGTGCGGCTGACCCGATCCGCCGTGGCCGCCAACGCGCACGCCGACTATGTCCGCACCGCCACCGCCAAGGGGCTGTCCCGGCCCCGGGTGGTGACGGTGCACATCCTGCGCAATTCGCTCATCCCGGTCGTGACGTTTCTGGGGGCCGACCTGGGGGCGTTGATGGGCGGGGCCATTGTCACGGAAGGCATTTTCAACGTCCACGGCGTGGGCGGCGTGCTCTATCAGGCCGTCACCCGGCAGGAGGCGCCGACCGTGGTGTCGATCGTGACCGTGCTGGTGCTGATCTACCTGGTCACCAACCTGGCGGTGGACCTGCTGTATGCCGCACTGGATCCGAGGATCCGGTATGGCTGAGCCGGCACGGGCCAGTGGCTTCTGGCGCGACGCCTGGCGCGGGTTGCGCGGGCGACCGAAGTTCATCGTCGCCGGCCTGCTGATCGCGTTCGTCGTCGCGGTCGCGCTGTTTCCGGCGGTGTTCACCGGGGCCGACCCCGCCTACGCCGACCCCGCCCAGAGCCTGCTCCCGCCGTCGCGCGCGCACTGGTTCGGCACCGACCTGCAGGGCCACGACGTCTACGCCCGCACCGTCTACGGGGCACGGGCCTCGGTCACCGTCGGCCTGGGAGCCGCCCTGGCCGTGTTCGTCGTCGGCGGGGCCCTCGGCGCGCTGGCCGGCTTCTACGGCGGGTGGATCGACGCGGTGGTCTCCCGCGTCAGCGACGTGTTCTTCGGCCTGCCCCTGCTGCTGGCCGCCATCGTGCTCATGCAGGTCCTGCACCACCGGACGGTGTGGACGGTCATCGCCATCCTCGCCCTGTTCGGCTGGCCGCAGGTGGCCCGCATCGCGCGCGGATCGGTGCTTGCCGTGCGGGCCAGCGACTATGTGGTCGCCGCAAAAGCACTGGGGTTGAGCCGCTTTCAGATCCTGCTCCGCCACGTGCTGCCCAACGCCTTGGGCCCCGTCATCGCGGTGGCCACCATCGCCCTCGGCGTTTTCATCGTCACCGAGGCCACCCTGTCCTACCTGGGTGTCGGGCTGCCCGCGACGGTGGTGTCCTGGGGCGGTGACATCAATCTCGCCCAGACGCGGTTGCGGGCGGGATCGCCCATCCTCTTCTATCCCGCCGGCGCGCTGGCGATCACGGTGCTGGCGTTCATGATGATGGGCGACGCGCTGCGCGACGCCCTGGACCCGGCGTCCCGAGCGTGGCGCCCATGACCGGCACGCCGCTGCTCTCCGTCGAGGGCCTGAAGGTCGACTTCGGTGATCAGGCCGCCGTCCGCGGCGTGGATTTCGCCGTCCAACCCGGCCACACCGTCGCGGTGGTGGGGGAATCGGGATCGGGCAAATCCACCACGGCGGCCGCGATCCTCGGCCTGCTTCCCACCGGCGGCCGGATCACGGCCGGGCGCATCGTCTTCGACGGCTCCGACATCGCCGGGGCCGACCGCCGGACGCTGCGTGCGATCAGGGGCCGCGAGATCGGCTATATCCCCCAGGACCCGATGACCAACCTCAACCCCGTCTGGAAGGTGGGCTTCCAGGTTGCGGAGGCGTTGCGGGCCAACACTTCCGACCGCCGGTCCCGGCGAAGGGCGGTCGAACTGCTCGCCCAGGCCGGGATGCGGGACCCCGACAAACAGGCCGGCCGCTACCCGCACCAGCTCTCCGGCGGCATGTGTCAGCGGGCGCTGATCGCGATCGGGTTGGCGGGCCGGCCGCGGCTGCTGATCGCCGACGAACCGACCTCGGCGCTGGACGTCACCGTGCAACGCCAGGTGCTCGACCACCTGCAGGGGCTCACCGCGGAACTCGGCACCGCGCTGCTGCTGATCACCCATGACCTGGCGCTGGCCGCCGAACGCGCCGAGTCGGTGGTCGTCATGCGCGACGGCGTGGTGGTGGAATCCGGTGCGGCGCGGTCGATCTTGCGGAGCCCGCAGCACGAATACACCCGGCGGCTGGTGGCCGCCGCACCCTCGGTGACCGTCAAAGGCCCGCCCCGGCCACGGCCGGCGAACGATGGGGCGCCGGACGACATCCTCGTCGCCTCCGGGCTGACCAAGGCATACCGGGAATCCCGCGGGGCGCCGTGGCGGCGCGCGGAATTCCTTGCCGTCGACGGTGTTTCGTTCCGCCTGCGGCGAGCGAGCACCCTGGCGATCGCCGGGGAGTCCGGCTCGGGGAAGTCCACGCTGGCGCAGCTGGTGCTAGGCCTGCTGCCGCCGACCTCGGGCACGGTCGTCTTCGACGGCGAGCGCGTCGACGCCGCGGTGAACCGCGATCGGCAATTGGCGCTCCGACGCCGGATGCAGCCGGTCTTCCAAAACCCCTACAGCAGCCTCGATCCCATGTACACGGTGTTTCGGGCCGTCGAGGAACCGCTGCGCATCCACCGCGTCGGCGACCGCCGGCAGCGCGAGCGCGCGGTGCGCGAGCTCGTCGACCAGGTGGCGTTGCCGTCGTCGGTCCTGGGGCGGCTACCCCGCGAACTGTCGGGCGGCCAACGGCAGCGGGTGGCGATCGCTCGGGCGCTGGCGTTGCGGCCCGACATGCTGGTCTGCGACGAGGCGGTTTCCGCGCTCGACGTCCTGGTGCAGGCGCAGATACTGGATCTGCTGGCCGAACTGCAGACCGAGCTGGGGCTCACCTATCTGTTCATCAGCCACGACCTGGCCGTGATCCGTCAGATCGCCGACGACGTCCTGGTGATGCGCGCCGGGCGCGTGGTGGAGCACGCCGCCACCGAGGAGCTGTTCGCCCGGCCCCGGCACGAATACACCCGCCAGTTGCTGGAGGCCATCCCGCACGCGCCGACATCGGATCGGTGAAGCCGGGATAGGTTGGCAACCTGTGACCGCTGATCCCCTGGCTCCGCTGATGGAGCTGCCCGGCGTCGCCGAGGCCAGCGATCGGGCCCGCGAGGCGCTGGGGCGCGCCCACCGCCACCGCGCCAACCTGCGCGGTTGGCCGGTGACCGCCGCCGAGGCGGCGCTGCGGGCCGCGCGCGCCTCCTCGGTGCTGGACGGCGGTCCCGTGCGGCTGGAAGACCTCGCGGACGCGGGTGCGGTCAGCGACCCGGTGTTCGGCGGGGCGCTGCGGGTGGCCCAGGCGCTGGAGGGCGGCGAGGGACCGCTGGTCGGAATCTGGCGGCGCGCGCCGCTGCAGGCGCTGGCCCGACTGCACATGCTGGCGGCGGCCGACCAGGTCGACGAGGAACGGCTGGGCCGGCCCCGCGCCGACGCCGGCGTCGGGCCGCGGCTGGAGTTGCTGGCGGAGTTGGTCAGCGGCGGCACCCGGGCGCCGGCGCCGGTGGTGGCCGCCGTCGCGCATGGGGAGCTGCTGACGCTGCGGCCCTTCGGCAGCGCGGACGGGGTGGTGGCCCGAGCGGTGTCGCGGTTGGTCACCATCGCCAGCGGCTTGGACCCGCACGGGTTGGGCGTGCCCGAGGTGAATTGGATGCGGCAGCCCGCCGATTATCGCGATGCGGCCGAAGGTTTCGCCGGCGGTACCGCGGAAGGGGTGGGGGCCTGGCTGGTGCTGTGTTGCCGCGCAATCCGAGCCGGTGCGCAGGAGGCGTGGGCGATCGCCGATTCGCTGTCGAGTCGATAGCTGATTCGGTAGCCCGCGGCCGACGAAAACGGCACCGAACAATGCAAAGCGGGCGACGTCCGAAAGGAATTCGGTCCGCCGCCCGCTAGCACGGAGCTCGGTTACCATGCGTGCATTTCTGGGCTGCGTGGGTTGGCCTCGGCGATCTTGCGATGCTTGTGGCTGCAACCCCACCCAAAGGGTCGTCGTCACCGTTCACATTTCGCAATTACGCAGGCCCGCAACACTTCTGCCATTTTCGCGGCTATGACTCCGCGTGGGTGCCGAGCACCGTGCTGGGCGCCCGGGTCGGGAGAACGAACCTTCTCTTCCGGATCGACCTTGGCCTCACCGGGCTTCCGTGGTTCCTTTGTACTACTAGACCCCTAGCGCAGCAAGGCCCAATTTTGCAAAAGCCGGGAAGCGAAGTGGCATCGGAGTTTGCTGCGAATCGCGGTGCCGGCTAGAACGCGAACCGGCGCAACAGCGAGTAGGTGACCGCGCCCGCGGCCAGCGCGCTGACGCCCACCGCGGCGGTCGTCGCGATCGCGGCGCCCGACGGGGCGGGGATGCGATCGCGCAGCGAAACCGGTTTGGAGAACGACAACACGGGCCAACCACGCTCGACGGCTTCCCGGCGCAATCCGCGGTCCGGATTCACCACGCTGGGGTGGCCGACGGACTCGAGCATCGGCAGGTCGGTGATCGAGTCGGAGTAGGCGTAGCAGTGCCGAAGCGGGTAGCCCTCGCGGGCGGCCAGCTCGCGGATCGCTTGCACCTTGCCCTCGCCGTAGCAGTAGAACGCGATCTCGCCGGTGTACCGGCCGTCCTCCACCACCATGCGGGTCGCCATCGCGTGGGTGGCGCCCAGGGCGCGGGCGATCGGCGCGACGATCTCCTCGCCGGAGGCGGAGACCACGACCACGTCGCGGCCGCACAGCTTGTGCGCGGCGATCAGGTCCGCGGCCTCGGCGAACACCAGCGGGGTCACGATGTCGTGCAGCGTTTCGTTGACGATCGACTTGACCTGTTCCACGTCCCAGCCGGCGACCATGTTCGTCATGTGGATGCGCATCCGGTCCATCTGGTCATGATCAGCACCGGAGAGCAGATAGATGAACTGGGCGTAGCTCGATTTGAGCACGGCGCGGCGGTTCAGCAGTCCCTGGTTGAAGAAGGGTTTGCTGAAAGCCAGCGTGCTGGACTTGGCGATGATCGTCTTGTCCAGGTCGAAGAAGGCCGCGGTGCGGGCCCGGGGAGCGGTGGCCGCCGCCGTGTGCTGCTCCGCGGCCGGGTCGAAGACGGTCACCGACCCAGCATATGTCGGCCGTGCGCCCGGGCCCCGGTTCCGGGGCCGAAACGCCGCTCAGCAGTGTGGGACCGGCGGTAACGCACTGTTTTTGCGGCTCAACGTGTTCTTTCCTGGAGAAGAGCCCTTGCGTTACCGCCGCTAGTCATGTGTATAGTAAGCATTACTCGGCCTGAGCCGAGGGTGTATCAGCCCGACCCCCCGGGGCTGATGCACGACGACCCTCGCCTCCTCCCCCCCTGGCGGGGGTCGTCCCTTTTCTGGGGTCAGATCCTCTTTGACGTGCCGCGTGGCGCGGCGTTCACGTGGTTGCGGACATTGCGACTTCTGTGTGCCGGCCGCTCCCGGCCGACGCGCTTTGTGCACACTCGCGTCTCTATCCCCAAATCGGTATTTGGGACTGGTGTCCAATATCGCGGGTCCGACAGGGTGGGTCCGTGACGAGCATCTCCCAGGCCGAGCCCGCGGGCGTGCTGGCGGTGTTGGCGGATCCGGAACTGCGCCGGGAATTCGACCGCGTGGCGGCGGCCGTCGGTGTCCGGGTGGTCCACGCGGGCGGTGCCGTGAGTCGCAAAACGTGGTCGGCGGCCGCGGCCGTCGTGCTGGACGAAACGGCGGCCGACCGGTGCGGGCGGGCGGCGCTGCCGCGCCGCGCTCACGTCGCCGTGCTGACCGCGGGTGACCCGGCGACCGCGGCGTGGGCGGCGGCCGTCGCGGTCGGCGCCGAGTGCGTGCTGCGGCTGCCCGAGCAGGAGGCCGGGTTGGTCCGCGCGCTCGCCGAGGCCGTCGAATCGTCGCGCGACGACGGGTCGCGCGGCGAAGTGGTCGCGGTCGTCGGGGGGTGCGGCGGGGCCGGCGCGTCAACGCTGGCGGCCGCCCTGGCGCAGGCCGCCGCCGACGCGGTGCTGGTCGACCTCGACCCGTGGGGCGGGGGCATCGATCTGCTGCTGGGCGCCGAGACCGCGCCCGGCCTGCGCTGGCCGGACCTCGCCCTGCAAGGCGGCCGGCTGAACTGGTCGGCGGCGCGGGAGGCGTTGCCGCGACACCGCGGGGTCAGCGTGCTGTCCGGCACTCGGCGCGGATACGAGTTGGCGGCCGGGCCGGTGCACGCCATCGTCGACGCCGGCCGCCGCGGCGCGGTCACCGTGATCTGTGACCTTCCGCGCCGTCTCACCGACGCCGCGCAGGCCGCGCTGGACGCCGCCGACCTCGTCGTCGTGGTCAGCCGCTGCGACGTGCCCGCGTGCGCGGCGACGGGTGCGCTCGCCCCGGTGCTGGCCGCCATCAATCCCAACGTGGGGTTGGTGGTGCGGGGCCCGTCGCCGGGCGGGTTGCGGGCCGGTGAGATCGCCGACATCACCGGGCTGCCGTTGCTGGCGGCGATGAGGGCCGAACCCCGGGTCGCCGAGCAGCTCGAGCGCGGCGGCCTGCGGCTCGGGCGACGATCCGCGCTCGCCGCGGCGGCCCGCCAGGTGCTCACCGTGCTGCCGCGCGCATCGTCGGGTCCGACGCGAAACGGTAGGGCCGCGTGAGCGGTTCGCTGATCGACCGGGTGCGTGAGCGGCTGGCCGCCGAAGCCGGACCGCTGGGATCTCCGTTGGGCCCGAACGCCGTGGCGGCCGCGATCCGGGCCGAGTCCGGCGGGATGCTGGGCGACACCGAGGTGTTGGCCAACCTGCGGGTGCTGCAGACCGAGCTGACCGGCGCCGGCATCCTCGATCCGTTGCTGTGTGCGGACGGCACCACCGACGTGTTGGTCACCGCGCCCGACGCGGTGTGGGTCGACGACGGGAATGGGTTGCGGCGCACTGAGGTTCGGTTCGCCGACGAGGCGGCGGTGCGGCGCCTGGCGCAGCGGCTGGCGCTGGCCGCCGGCCGACGCCTGGACGACGCGCAGCCGTGGGTGGACGGGCAGCTGACCGGCGTCGGCGCCGGGTTCGCGGTGCGGTTGCACGCGGTGCTGCCGCCCGTGGCGGCCGGGGGCACCTGCTTGTCGCTGCGGGTGTTGCGGCCGGCCAGTCAGGACCTGGCGGCCCTGACCGCGGCCGGCGCCTTGGCGCCCGAGGCCGCCGCCCTGGTCGAAGACATCATCGCGGCCCGGTTGGCGTTCCTGGTGTGCGGCGGAACCGGGGCCGGCAAGACGACCTTGCTCGCGGCGATGCTCGGCGCCGTGACGCCCACCGAACGAATCGTGTGCGTCGAGGATGCCGCCGAGCTGGCGCCCCGGCATCCGCACCTGGTGAAGCTCGTCGCGCGGTGCGCCAATGTCGAAGGGGTGGGCGAGGTTCCGGTGCGCCAACTCGTTCGGCAGGCCCTGCGGATGCGACCCGACCGCATCGTGGTCGGCGAGGTGCGGGGCGCGGAGGTGGTCGATCTGCTCGCCGCGTTGAACACCGGCCACGACGGGGGAGCGGGCACGGTGCACGCGAACAACCCGGCCGAGGTGCCCGCCCGGCTGGAGGCCCTCGGCGCGCTCGGCGGCCTCGATCGCGCGGCGCTGCACAGCCAACTCGCCGCGGCCGTGCAGGTGCTGTTGCACGTCACGCGGGATCGCACCGGGCGGCGCCGGCTCGGCGAAATCGCGGTGCTACGCGCGGTCGAGGGGCGGGTGCGGGCGGTCACGGTGTGGCACGCCGACGGCGGCCCGACCGACGACGCGGGATCGCTGAAACGGTTGTTGCAGAGCCGGATGCCGGCATGAACGGGGCGACGGCCGGCGCGCTGCTGTTGGCGCTCGCGCTCATCGTGCTGCCGCCGTCACCCGGGCGCCGCCTCGCGCCGGTGACGCCGAACCCTTGGTGGCGCCCGCGCGCCGCGGCCTGTCTTGCGGTGGGGGTCGCGGGTGCGGCCGCCGCGGTGCTGCCGCTGACGACGGTGCTGGCCGTCGCGGTCGTGGGCGCGACCGCGGGCGCGCGCGCTCGCCGCCGCCACCGCATCCGATGCGCACTGCGCGAGGGCCAAACGCTGGAGGGCGCGCTCGACGTGCTCGTCGGTGAATTGCGCGTCGGGTCCCATCCGGTGCGTGCGTTCGGGGTGGCCGCCGGTGAAACCACCGGTGCGGTCGCGGCGTCCTTGCGGGCGGTCGCGGCCCGCGCCAGGCTCGGGGCCGACGTCGCGGCCGGCCTGCGCGCCGCCGCGAAATCGTCGGCGCTGCCGCCGCATTGGGATCGCCTCGCGCTGTGCTGGCAGCTGGCCAGCGACCACGGCCTGGCGATCGCGACGCTGATGCGCGCTGCCCAGCGCGATATCGCCGAACGGCAACGCTTTTCGGCGCGGGTCACATCGAACATGGCCGGCGCGCGCGCCACCGCTGCCATTCTGGCGGGCCTGCCGGTGCTCGGCTTGCTGCTGGGCCAATCGATCGGCGCGCGGCCGCTGGCCTTCCTGCTCGACGGGCATGCGGGCGGCTGGCTCCTGGTCGCCGGTTCCACGCTGGCGTGCGCGGGCCTGTGCTGGGCGGACCGCATCACCGATCGGGTCGGGGCGTGACCGCGGCGGCGCTGTTTCTCGCGGTGGCCGCGTGGATCGGACCCGGGCCGTCGCTGGTCCGGGCGCGGGCGCGGATCCCGGCCCGCGAGCGTCGGCGGCGCCCGGGGCGCAGGCCGGCGCGCGGCCCCGATCCGCTGGCGGTCGCGTCCTGTTTCGACGTGCTGGCCGTGTGCCTGGGCGCGGGCATGGCGGTGGCCACCGCGGCCGCCGCCGCCGCGACGGCCGCCCCGCCGGTGTTGGCCCGCGTGCTGCGGCGAGCGGCCGACCTGCTGGCGTTGGGCGCGGATCCCGTTGTCGCATGGGCGGTTTCGCCGGAGGTAGGTGCCGATGCCCAGGTCGAGGCGCTGCTGCGGTTGGCTCGGCGTTCGGCGGCCTCGGGCGCGGCGCTGGCCGAGGGCGTCGCCGAGCTGGCCGACCAATCCCGTCACGACGCCGCGCACGCGGCCACCGCCGCCGCCGAGCGCGCCGGGGTGTTGATCGCCGGCCCCCTCGGGTTGTGCTTCTTGCCGGCGTTCGTGTGCCTGGGGATCGTCCCGGTGGTGGCCGGGCTCGCCGGCGATGTCTTCCAGTCTGGATTATGGTGAGAGGAAAGGAAACCATTGCTGTACAACATGATTCGGGTCATCGTCGCCCGGGCGACGGTGTTGGCGTCGGACGAGTCGGGCATGTCCACGGTCGAGTACGCCATCGGCACCGTGGCGGCGGCCGCCTTCGGGGCGATCCTGTACACCGTCGTGACCGGCGACTCCATCGTGTCGGCGCTGACCAACATCATCGGCCGCGCGCTCAACACCAAGGCCTAGCCGGCAGTGCCGGTGCCGCCACCGTCGAGGCCGCGACCAGGGTGGCCGCGCCCCGATCATCCCGAGGGCTCGGCCACCGAAACAGCCTTGGCCACAATCTCGATCGCCGGCAACAACTTGGAGTGCGCGACCACGGTGGCCACCACGAACTCACCGTCGCGGTGCACCTCGACGCGCGCCCCGCCGGGGGCGACGCGGCGGGCGACGCCCACCGCCGAGCCCTCGTCCCCGCGGGCGGCCAGGCGGGCGGCCTCCCGGGCGGCGTCCACGCAGCGCACCTGCATCGACACAGCCGTGATGCCGGCCAGACACAGCACCAGCACGACGACGAGCGTGGCGATGCCCAGCGCGGCCTCGACGGTGGCGGCACCGGCACTGCCGGCTAGGCCTTGGTGTTGAGCGCGCGGCCGATGATGTTGGTCAGCGCCGACACGATGGAGTCGCCGGTCACGACGGTGTACAGGATCGCCCCGAAGGCGGCCGCCGCCACGGTGCCGATGGCGTACTCGACCGTGGACATGCCCGACTCGTCCGACGCCAACACCGTCGCC
>NZ_LZJX01000050.1:0-587 GCF_001667595.1 Mycobacterium sp. E2989
CCTCCGAGATGGTGCGCCGCGGCGCGTCGCGGGGAATGGTGGCGTCGTCGCCCACGGCGGGCAGCCCCGTGGTGTCGAGCCGGTCGGCCCCCAAATCGGTTCTTGCGGTCTGGCTGAACGTGATGCCGGACGACGCGGTGTAGCCGCCCGACCGGTCGATCGCCCCCGGCTCCGGCTTGGCGGTGAAGCTGATCCGCCGGCGGCGGTACCGCACCAGGCCCGCGACCAGCGCGACCACGACGACGAGAACTATCAGGACCGCGATCGCGATCCAAAGACCTTGGGACACGCTGACATTGTTTCAAGCGGCCCGGCGCTCACGGGGCATCGGGTGTGCGTCCCGGGCCTCGGGTGTGCGTTCCGGGCGAATAATTCGCCGGAATCCCGCCGCCCGCGCACGCGGAACGCCGTCAGTACACGCTGATCAGGTTCCGACCAGCTGCTCCACCTGCTGCCCGCGCATCCGCTGCGAGATGACCGCGGTGATGCCGTCGCCCTGCATGGTCACGCCGTACAGCGCGTCGGCGACCTCCATGGTCGGCTTCTGGTGCGTGATGATGATCAGCTGCGAACGCGCCCGCAGCAGC
>NZ_LZJX01000051.1:0-97366 GCF_001667595.1 Mycobacterium sp. E2989
TCATCCGTTCGTAGTGCGTGCGCCAGCGCGGGTCGGCGAAAATCGCGGTGTCGGGCACGAAGTCGAAGGCCAGGCGGCTGCCGGGGGCGCTCAGGGCGGTGATGTTGTCGAACAGCGCGTCCTGGGCCTCCTCCGGCAGATACACCAACAGGCCCTCGGCGCTCCACGCCGACGGGGCCTGCGCATCTAATCCCGCGCCGCGCAGCGCCGCGGCCCAGTCGTCGCGCAGGTCGATGGCAACGGTGCGCCGCTCGGCCGTGGGTTCGGCGCCGAGTTCCTCGAGGGTCGAGGTCTTGAACTCGATCACCTCCGGCATGTCGACCTCGTAGACCACGGTGCCGGCCGGCCACGGCAGGCGGTAGGCGCGCGCGTCGAGGCCCGACGCCAGGATCACCGCCTGGCCGATGCCGCCCCGCGTCGCCTCCAGGAAGAAGTCGTCGTAAAACCTTGTGCGGCAAGCCATGCTGCGCGCCATCCGGTGCGGATTGAACTCGGCATCCCCGCCGACCGGGATTTCGCCGTTGACCATCCGGACATAGACATCGATGCCGACGGCGCGCACCAGCGGCGCCGCGTACGGGTCGTCGATCAATTTGGCGTCGGAGGACAGGGCCCGTTGCGCCGCGACCATCGTCGCCGTCGCCCCCACGCTCGTCGCCAGATCCCAACGATCACGATCGGTGCGCGCCATGGTGCTCCCTCATCCCGACCAAATTAAATAGGCAATCTATCAGTATCGCCGGCCCGATTCCCAGCCCCGGCGCGACTACCCTGCGACGTGTGACCGACTTTGCGCAGCGGACGATCGACCTGGCTCGCCAAAACGTCGCCGAGGGTGGTCGCCCATTCGCGACGGTGATCGTCAAGGACGGCCAGGTCCTGGCCGAGAGCGCCAACAAGGTGGCCCAGACGAACGACCCGACCGCGCACGCGGAAATCCTGGCCATCCGCGAGGCGTGCACGAAGCTCGGCACCGAGCACCTCGTCGACGCCACGATCTACGTGATGGCGCATCCCTGCCCGATGTGCCTGGGCTCGCTGTACTACTGCTCACCCAAGGAAGTCATCTTCCTGATCACGCGCGAGGACTACGAGCAGTACTACCTCGACGACCGCAAGTACTTCGAGGTGTCCACCTTCTACGACGAATTCGCCAAGAGCTGGGACCAGCGGCGGCTGCCCATGCGCTACCGGCCGCAGGATGGCGCGGTGGAGGTGTACCGGTTCTGGAACGAACGCAACGGCGGTCAGCGCCGGTCGACGGTCGTCCCAACCTGAGCGAGATCACCGCTGGCGAGCACCGGCCATCTTGACTACTATTTGCGTATGCATGCAGATAATAGCGCAGGTCGGTTGCCGGACGACCAGGCCAGCCTGGTGGTCGAGGTCTTCCGGATGCTGGCCGACGCCACCCGCGTGCAGGTGCTGTGGTCGCTGACCGACCGGGAAATGTCGGTCAACGAGCTGGCCGAGCACGTCGGCAAGCCCGCGCCGTCGGTCTCCCAGCACCTGGCGAAACTGCGAATGGCGCGCCTGGTCAGCACCCGCCGCGAGGGAACCACGATCTTCTACAGCCTGGAGAACGATCACGTCCGCCAGCTCGTCATCGACGCCGTCTTCAACGCCGAACACGCCGGACCGGGCGTGCCGGGCCATCACCGCGGGGATGCCGGGCTCAAGGCCGTCAACGAATCGGCCCGCCCGGCCAACCGGCGGCGCAGCGACGCCAAGTGAATACCGAAGCAGCACAGCGCAGTTGACCCGAGGAGACTCAACGGTGACCGAGCAACACACCCATGACACGCCCCACGAACACCAACACGACCATGGCGACTTCATGCACGCGCACGCGCACACCACGCATGAGCACGAACACGTGCAGCACGAGCACTCACACACCCACGGCGACGGGACCGAGCACACTCATCAGCACGTGCACCAGGCCGGCCTGGAAGACGTTCACGGTCACTCCCACCCATAGCGTGGGCGCGGCGGCTCAGGAGACCACGGGGCAGTAATGCTTCGGGTCGCCACGCTGTTCCACGGGCGGCAGGTTGCGCGCCGGCGTCTGGGGCAGGGGCGCGTCGGCCGGGATGCGCCCGGCCGCGCGGTCGAGGCCGGCGCGGGCCCTCGGGTGCTTGCGGTACCTGGGCGGCACAAACGCGAAGATCAGCCGCACCAGGTTGCCGAAGCGGCGGTGCAACCACTCGTCGCGGTCGGACCACTGGAAGCCCAGCCGTTCGCGCACGGCCGGGTGATACAGGCCGACGGTGAGCCAGACGAAGAACGGCCGCGACAGCCTGGTCAGGCCGCCCCACAACCAATCCGGGAGCCAGGGAGCGATCGGCAGCTTGTCATACAGGGTCAGATCCAGCACGGCCCGCGTCGCATAATTGTCCTCTAATACGTTGCGGCACATGTGATCCCAGTAGGCCTGGAACTCTTCCCAGCTCTGGGGCACCGGCCGCATGCTCATGCCGTACATCCGATACCACTGAACGTGTTCGTCGAAGAGCTGGCGCTTGTCGGCCTCGGTCAGACCTCCCCCGAACCGTTCGGCCACCAGGATTGTGCCCATGAAGAACGTCGAGTGCGCCCAATAGAAGACGTCGGGATTCAGTGCGTGATACCGGCGCCCCTGGTCATCCACGCCCTTGATGTCGGTGTGGTAGTCGCGGACCTCCGCCCCCGTAATAGGAGCCCGGTCGCCGTCGAAGACCACGCCACCGATCGGGTACAGCGACCGCATCACCCGCGGCAACGGTTCGCGGAAGAACGTCGAGTGTTGCTCCACCGCGGCGCCCAACTGCGGGTGCATGTTCTGCATGGAGCCCGCGAACGGCCCTTGCAACATCCCGCGCCAGTCGCCGAAGTACTTCCAGGTCAGCGAGTCCGGGCCCAGCGGCGTCGGCGGTGCCTCGTAGCCCATCGCCGACACCGGGCAGCCTTCGGCTACGGCACCGGACGCTTCGGGCGCGCCTTGACCGCTGGTCGGTGGCACCGGTGCGGACGTATGTTGAGTCACTAGTGAATTCCTACAGGTGTCGGCAAACTGACTACATGCGTTGTCAGTTTCGAGCTTAGGAGCGATGTGCAGTCCGGTCAACGCCGGGGCCGCTGGACCGGCGTCCCCTTGGGGGATCGCCTCGCCCTTCGTCGCGACAACCTCATCGACGCCGGCGTGCAGTTGCTCGGCAGCGACGCTCGGCCGGCGCTAACCGTGCGCGCCGTGTGCCGCAAGGCCGCGCTGACCGAACGCTATTTCTACGAAAGTTTCTCGGACCGTGACGAATTCGTGCGCGCGGTGTACGACGACGTGTGCACGCGCGCGATGAGCGCGCTCACGTCGGCGAATACCCCGCGCGAAGCCGTCGAAAAGTTCGTCGAGCTGATGGTCGACGACCCGGTCCGCGGGCGGGTGCTGTTGCTGGCGCCGGCGTCCGAGCCGATATTGACCCGCTCGGGCGCGGAGTGGATGCCCAATTTCATCGAACTGCTGCAGCGCAAGCTGTCCCGGATCGGCGACCCCGTGCTGGAGAAGATGATCGCCACCAGCCTGATCGGCGGCCTGTCGAGCCTGTTCACCGCGTACCTGAACGGGCGGCTTGGCGCGACGCGCCAACAGTTCATCGACTACTGCGTCAACATGCTGTACATCACGGCGGCCCCCTACGTGCCGGCACCCGAGCTCGGGTAGCGCGCGACCAGGTGTTTATCTGCCGCAGCCCGGCGGCAACCCTGAAGGCCTGCGCGGCCGATCGGGCGTTTCGAAAAGTGGAACTCAACCGTGACGCGACGCGCGGCCAGGCAGCTTGATGCTACTGAAGTACACAGATATATTGACTGCTACCCGCCGACACAGATAACTGGAGGCCCCATGTCAGCCGAGCTGACACACCTACAGCTGCTGCACGAGCTCGAGCCGTTCGTCGAGCAATACCTGAACCGCCACGAGAGCATGCACAAGGACTGGAACCCGCACGACTACATCCCGTGGTCGGACGGTAAGAACTTCTACGCGCTCGGCGGCCAGGACTGGGATCCGGAGCAGAGCAAACTCTCCGACCTCGCCCAGGTGGCGATGGTGCAGAACCTGATGACCGAGGACAACCTGCCGTCATACCACCGCGAGATCGCGATGAACTTCGGCTTGGACGGCCCGTGGGGCCAGTGGGTCAATCGCTGGACCGCCGAGGAGAACCGGCACGGGATCGCGCTGCGCGACTACCTGGTGGTGACCCGCGCCGTCGACCCCGTCGAGCTGGAGAAGCTCCGCATCGAGGTGGTGAACCGCGGCTTCAGCCCGGGGCAGAACCAGCAGATTCGCGCCGACCTGTTCGCCGAGAGCCTCTTCGACTCGGTCATCTACGTGACGTTCCAGGAGCTGGCGACCCGGATTTCCCACCGCAACACGGGCAAGGCCTGCAATGAGACCATCGCCGACCAGTTGCTGGCGAAGATCTCGGCCGACGAGAACCTGCACATGATCTTCTATCGCGACGTCAGCGACGCCGGGTTCAGCGCGGCGCCCAACCAGGCGATGAAGTCGCTGCACAAGGTGCTGCGCAATTTCCAGATGCCGGGCTATCAGGTACCTGAGTTCCGCCGGAAGGCCGTCGCCATCGCCGTGGGTGGCGTGTACGACCCGCGCATTCACCTCGACGACGTGGTCATGCCGGTGCTGAAGAAATGGCGCATCTTCGAGCGCGAGGACTTCACCGGTGAGGCGGCCGCCATGCGCGACGACCTCGCGCTGCTGATCAAGGAACTCGAGCAAACCTGCGAGAAGTTCGAGATCTCCAAGCAGCGCCAGCTCGAGCGGGAAGCCCGCACCGGCAAGAGGACCACCGCGTTCGAGCTGCACCGGACCGCGGGCACGCTGACCATGAGCCGGCGGTAACCAAGCGGTGCGGATCGGTCCCATCGCGCTCCCCAGCCCGGTGGTGCTGGCCCCGATGGCGGGTGTGACCAACGTCGCGTTCCGGACGCTGTGCCGGGAACTGGAACAGGCGAAGGTCGGCACCGTCAGCGGGCTGTACGTCTGCGAGATGGTGACGGCGCGCGCGCTCGTCGAGCGGCACCCGGCCACCATGCACATGACGACCTTCGCGCCCGACGAGTCGCCCCGCTCGTTGCAGCTCTACACGGTGGACCCGGCGACCACGTCCACGGCCGCCAAGATGATCGCGGACGAGGGCCTGGCCGACCACATCGACATGAATTTCGGCTGTCCGGTGCCCAAGGTCACCAAGCGCGGCGGCGGCGCGGCGCTGCCCTACAAGCGCCGGCTGTTCGGGCAGATCGTCGCGGCGGCGGTGCGCGCCACGGAAGGCACCCGGATCCCGGTGACGGTCAAGTTCCGCGTCGGCATCGACGACGAGCATCGCACGCACCTCGACGCCGGCCGCATCGCCGAGGCCGAGGGCGCCGCTGCCGTCGCGCTGCATGCCCGCACCGCGGCGCAGCGCTACTCCGGCACCGCCGACTGGGAGCAGATCGCCCTGCTCAAGCAGCACGTGCGGACGATTCCGGTGCTGGGCAACGGCGACATCTACGACGCCAGCGACGCCCTGACCATGATGGCCACCACCGGGTGCGACGGCGTCGTGATCGGCCGCGGTTGCCTGGGCCGGCCCTGGCTCTTCGCCGAGCTCTCGGCCGCGTTCACCGATAGCCCGGCCCCCAGCCCGCCCACGTTGGGCGAGGTCGCCGACATCGTCCGCCGGCACGCGCGGCTGCTGGCCGCGCACTTCGGCGAGGACAAGGGCATGCGCGACATCCGCAAGCACATCGGTTGGTACCTGCACGGCTTTCCGGCCGGCTCGGAGCTGCGCCGGGCGCTGGCGATGGTCAAGACCCTCAACGAACTCGACTCGCTGCTAAGCCAATTGGACCCCACCGTGCCGTTCCCGGACGCGGCGAGCGGCCCGCGGGGCCGGCAGGGCTCACCGGCCCGGGTGGCGCTGCCCGAAGGCTGGCTGGCCGACCCCGACGATTGCACCGTCCCGGCCGGTGCCGACGTGATGCACTCCGGCGGCTGATCCACCGCTCGAAATCGCGTCTCGACCGATTACTCAGTACCATGTGGACCTTGCCGCATTGCGCGTTCCTGCGGATCGGTAACGCGCCGCCACCCGACCGCGACAAAGGAGTGCGGCCCACGGGTGGCATGAGCCGCAGCGCTGACACTCCAAGCGCTGGCGGCATTTGCACGGACACGCTGACATCTGCATCGGAGCTTCGGAGGCCGGTAGGACATGAGTGACGCCGAGGACGACGCCACTCGCGGCGCTCGGCGGGCAGCGCTGGGCGCCGCCCCGTGGGAGCGGTTCTCGGAGCCCCCGTCCGACGACAGCCGCCATCTCTGGCAGGCCGAGACCACGGTAGATGCCCTCCCGCCGCAGGCCGACGATGAGGACGATTCCGGGTCCCACACCGGGGGCGGGCTCAGCGTCGCCGATCTGATCGCCAAACTCGGTGCGCCGCAGACCGGCCGGTCCACGCACCGCCGCGCCGAGCCCGAGGAAGAGCCCGCCGAGCCCGAACCGGGCGTGCCGGTAGAGCTGCAGCAGACGCAGGTGATCGAGGAGCTCGCCTACTCGCTGGATGCGGTCTCCGAACTTCCCGACCTGTCCGACCACCGCAGCGACGACGAGCCCGCCTCGGATGGGGCGCCTGCCGCCGGCGAGGGGAAAGCGGGCCGCCGCCACCGGCCGATACTGCTGGCGGGGCGTTCGGTGGCCGCGCTGCTCGCCGTGCTCGCCGTGGCCATGACCGGCGGGGCGTGGCAGTGGAGCACGTCGAAGAACGCGCGACTCAACACCATCAGCGCCCTCGACCAGGGTTCGGATGACATTCGCGACCGCAACGGGCAATACGGCGACGAAGACTTCCTGATCGTCGGCATGGATTCGCGCGCCGGCGACAACGCCAACATGGGCGCCGGCGACACCGAGGACGCCGGCGGCGCGCGATCGGACACGGTGATGCTGGTCAACATCCCGGCCAACCGCAAACGCGTGGTGGCGGTGTCGTTCCCGCGCGACCTGGCGATCACCCCGATGCAATGCGAGGCGTGGAACCCGGACACGGGCAAATACGGGCCCCTCTACGACGCGAAGACCAAGACCTGGGGCCCGAAGATGGTCTACACCGAGACCAAGCTGAACTCCGCATTCGCCTTCGGCGGGCCGAAATGCCTGGTGAAGGAAATCCAGAAACTGTCCGGGTTGAGCATCAACCGCTTCATCGCCGTCGACTTCTCCGGGTTCGCCAAGATGGTCGACGCGCTGGGCGGCGTCGAGGTGTGCTCGAAAACCGCGCTGCACGACTACGAGTTGGGCACCGTGCTCGAACACGGCGGCCGCCAGGTCCTGGACGGCCCGACCGCCCTCAACTACGTGCGGGCCCGGCAGGTCACCACCGAAACCAACGGGGACTACGGCCGCATCAAACGCCAGCAGCTGTTCCTGTCGTCGCTGCTGCGTTCGCTGATCTCCGAGGACACGCTGCTGGACCTCAACAAGCTGAACAGCGTGGTCAACATGTTCATCAGCGACACCATCGTCGACAACGTGCAGTCGAAGGACCTGATTCAGCTCGGCCAGTCGTTGCAGGGCATGGCGGCCGGGCACGTCACGTTCGTCACCGTGCCGACCGGCGTCACCGATCAGAACGGCGACGAGCCGCCGCGCATGGCGGACATGCGCGCACTGTTCGACGCCATCATCAACGATGATCCGCTGCCCGAGGAAAACGACCAGAACGCAAAGAATCTCGGAACCTCCGACGAGAAATCGGGTCAGACGAAGGCGCCCGCCACCAAGAAGGCGCCGGCGCCGACCGCGCCGCCCGAGCCCCGACAGGAACAGGTCACCACGACCACCCCGGGCGACGTCACCGTGCGGGTCTCCAACGCCACGACGCAGAGCGGGCTGGCGGCCACCGCGACCAGCCAGCTCAAGCGCAGCGGCTTCAACGTGATGACACCGGACGACTACCCGAGCTCCGTCAACACCACGACCGTGTTGTTCTCGCCCGGCAACGAGCAGGCCGCGGCGACCGTCGCGTCCTCGTTCACCAACGCGAAGGTGCAGCGCGTCTCCGGCTACGGGCAGGTGGTGCAGGTGGTGCTCGGACCCGACTTCAAGTCGGTCGCCACTCCGCAACCGAGCGGCTCGTCGATCAGCCTGCAGATCGAACGCGGCTCCGGCAGCGCCCCGGCCAAGCTCCCCGAGGACCTGACCGTCACCAACGCCGCCGACACCACCTGCGAATAAGCGCATTTGGCGGCGCTCCACCGCCCCTTTTCCGCGCCGAGAACGTAGGCTTGGCGACATGCGGACCGCCTACCACGAGCAGCTCGCGGAGCTATCCGAGCGACTGGGCGAGATGTGCGGGCTGGCGGGCATCGCGATGGAGCGGGCCACCCAAGCCCTGTTGCAGGCCGACCTGGTGCTGGCCGAACAGGTCATCAGCGACCACGAAAAGATCGCGGCGCTGAGCGCCCAGGCCGAGGAAAGCGCCTTCGTGCTGCTGGCCTTGCAGGCGCCGGTCGCCGGTGATCTGAGGTCGATCGTGAGCGCGATTCAAATGGTGGCGGACATCGACCGGATGGGTGCGCTGGCCCTGCACGTCGCGAAGATCGCTCGCCGCCGGCATCCGCAGCACGCGCTGCCCGAAGAGGTCAACGGGTACTTCGCCGAAATGGGCAGGGTGGCAGTCGAATTGGGCAACAGCGCGCAAGAGGTGGTGATGTCCCGCGATCCGGAGAAGGCCGCCCGGATCCGCGAAGAGGACGACGCCATGGACGATCTGCACCGCCATCTGTTCTCGGTGTTGATGGACCGCGAGTGGAAGTACGGCGTGGCGGCCGCCGTCGACGTGACCCTGCTGGGCCGGTTCTACGAGCGCTTCGCCGACCACGCCGTCGAGGTGGCGAGGCGGGTCATCTTCCAGGCGACCGGCAGGCTGCCCGAAGAAGAAGCGAAACCCGCCTCGCAGTAAGCGAAAACGCGCCAGCCTCAGCCGAAGCGGCCGGAGATGTAATCCTCGGTGGCCTTCTGGCTGGGGTTGGAGAAGATTTTCTCGGTGTCGTCGACCTCGATCAACCGCCCCGGCTTCCCGACGGCTTCCAGGTTGAAGAACGCGGTGTAGTCGCTGACTCGGGCTGCCTGCTGCATGTTGTGGGTGACGATGACGATGGTGTAGTCCTGCTTGAGCTCGCTGATCAATTCCTCGATGGCCATCGTCGAGATCGGATCCAGCGCGGAGCACGGCTCGTCCATCAGAAGCACGTCGGGCTGCACCGCGATCGCCCGCGCGATGCACAACCGCTGCTGCTGGCCTCCGGACAATCCGCCGCCCGGCCGGTCCAACCGGTCCTTGACCTCATCCCACAGGTTCGCGCCGCGCAACGAGTATTCGGCGGTCTCGTCGAGCACCTTGCGGTTGCGCACCCCCTGCAGCTTCAGGCCGGCCACCACGTTGTCACGAATCGACATGGCGGGGAACGGATTCGGCCGCTGGAACACCATCCCGATTGCCCGGCGCACACCGACGGGGTCAACGCCGGCGCCGTAGATGTCCTCGTCGTCCAGGAGCACGTTGCCGTCCACCCGTCCGCCGGGGACCACCTCGTGCATCCGGTTGAGCGTGCGCAGCACCGTCGTCTTGCCGCAACCCGACGGGCCGATGAACGCCGTGACGCTGCGCGGCAGGATGGACAGCGTCACATCCGCGACCGCGTGGAACGCACCGTAGTAGATGTTGACGGCCTTGAGGTCCAACCGTTTGGCCACTCTTACTGCTCCTGCCTATGCCTTCTTCGTGCCACCGAATCCGCTCCGACCCGGGCCCCGCTGTTTTGATGGTGGCGAACACCAGGATGAGGGTTGGGGCGGCCCCCCACAACCGCTCGGCGGGGAGCGGGTTCACACCGGCGTCGGCGCCGGTCCCGGATGTACATCATGCCCGGTAACGTCCCCTCGCGCCGCAAGGCGTGGTCCACGCCGTCACTGCAGGGCATTGATCGTGGCAACCAGTCGCTCTTTGACCTTGTCGGGCAGCGGCACATAGCCGGCCGATGGCAGATCGGCCTGGCCGCTGCCGGCGGCCACCGTGAGGAACGACTTGATGGCCCCCGTGGTGTCGGAGTCGGAGCCCTTCGAGCACACAATCTCGTACGTCGCCATGAGCAACGGGTAGACGCCCGGCTCCTGGGAGGCGTACATCGGATTGAGATCGAGCACCAGGTCGTTGCCGTCGGCCACGAAATTGGCCGCGCGGACGGCATTACCGGCAGTCTCGGTGGTGAGCGGGATGACGGCACCCTTGTTGGTGCCGATCTGGGCGTAGGGCATGCCGGCCTGGTCGGCGAAGCCCTTCTCGACGTACCCGATGGCGCCCGGCATGCCCCGCACGGCCTGAACGACACCGGCAGACTTCGTGGCCCCCTCGCCCACCCCGCCCTGAAACTCGTTGCCGACGCCCTTGGTCCAGCTCTGCGGTGCGGCGGCCGTCAGATATTTCTGCAGGTTGTCCGTGGTTCCCGACGAATCCATCCGGTAGATCGGGGTGATCTTGGTGTTGGGCAGCGGGACGCCGGGGTTGAGAGCCACCAGGATCGGGTCGTTCCAGGCGGTGATCCGCCCACTGAAGATCTTGGCCAGCGCGTCACTGCTGACCACCAGCGGCGGGATCCCGGCGAGGTTGTAGACCAACGCGATCGGTCCGAACACCAGCGGCAGGTCCCACGCCGGGTTCCCGTCGCAGCGGGCGGCGGCCGGCCCGATCTGGCCGGCGGCCAGCGGGGAGTCGGCGCCCGCGAAGTCGACATGGCCGGCGATGAACTGCTCGCGCCCGGCCCCGGAACCGGTCGGGTTGTATGACACGCTCTTGCCCGGGCAGTACTGGCCCCAGACCTGGTTGAACAGCGCCATCGCGTTTTGCTGTGCCGTCGAGCCCTCCGCCGTCAGGTTGTTCTTGCCGTTACAGCCGGCCGTGCCGGTCGGCCCGGAGGCCGCCGCCGGCGACGCGGCGTGGCGGTTCTGGTCACCCCCACAGCCGGTCATCGCGCCACCACCGATCGCCGCCACCGCGGCGAGCGCGGTCAGCGCTCTGCCTCCCCTGTCGAGCCTCACCGAACCCGCTTCCTGACGCACTCGCCGACCCAACCCCCCAACAGGTTGCCAGGTCGCGGCGAAATATGCTTCGCCGCGGGTCTCACTACCAAAAGCAGGTGAACAACCGGGTGCGGGGCGCGCTCGGGTCAGTCGGCGGCGACCGCGTAGGCGGTGTCCACGCTGTAGGTGCTGAAGCCCAGGCGCTGATATGTGCGCACGGCGGCGACGTTGTCCGACTCCACGTACAGCAGGACGGTCGGCTCGGCCGCGTCGGCCAGCCGATCCGCCAACGACGCGATACCGACGGCCGTCAGCATCTGCCCCAAACCCCGACCCTGCGCGGAGGGATCGACGCCGACGACGTAGACCTCCCCCAGGCCGCCTTGATCGGTGTGCACCTTGGTCCAGTGGAAGCCCAGCAACTTGCCCGCCTCGTCGCCGCCGGAGTCGTCGAACGCGAGGAACAAACCGGCCGGGTCGAACCACGGCTCGTTGCGCCGCTCGGCCAGCTGGGCTTCGGTCCAGCCGCCCTGCTCGGGGTGGTCGGCGAAGGCGGCGTTGTTGACGCGCAACAGCTCGGCGTCATCGCCGCTGCCGGCGTACGTGCGGACCCGCACGCCGGGCACGGGGCGAATCAGGCCGTGCGTGTCCCGCAGCGTGCGCCGCATCTGCAGCAGTTCGCGCACCGGCACCAGACCGAGCGCGGAGGCGGTGGCCCGCGCCGGTTCGAGGGTGCCGTGCGCCCAGAACCGGTTGCGCCCGGCGGTCTTGGCCAACGCCGACCGCGCCAGCACCGTCCCGAAGCCACGCCGGCGCAGCCGCGGTTGCACCACGAGTTCGGCCATAGCGGCATCGGGCGAAAGATTGAGGTAACCGACGATCTCGTCGGCCTCGGTGATGAGCAGATGCGCGCTGCGGTCGTGCGCAAGCTCGCGTAGCACCTGTTCGCCGACCGGCGCCACGCCATCGAATCCCGTTGCGGCCGTGACGAGTTCCCGCACTTGCCGCTGCTCGTCCGCGGTCAGCGTCGAGCGCCAGACGGGTGCGGTCACTGACTGCGCAACGGGTCGCCCAGCGGCTCTGGCAGTTCTTCGGGCTCGGACTCGACGTCGTCGACGCCGTCATCCTCATTGGGGCCCGCGATCGGTGCGCGACCGCGGGCGGGCCGGACGGCCTTGTATCCGACGTTGCGGACGGTGCCGATCAACGCCTCGTATTCGGGGCCGAGTTTGGCGCGGAGTCGGCGTACGTGCACGTCGACGGTGCGGGTGCCGCCGAAGAAGTCGTATCCCCACACCTCGTGCAGCAGCTGCGCGCGGGTGAACACCCGCCCCGCGTGCTGGGCCAGGTACTTGAGCAGCTCGAACTCTTTGTAGGTCAGGTCGAGCGGGCGCCCACGCAGCCTCGCGGTGTAGGTGCCCTCGTCGATCACCAGCTCACCCAGGCTCACCTTGCCGGCGCTCTCGTGGTCGGCCAGCCCGCCGCGGCGCCCGATCACCAGCCGCAACCGCGCGTCGATCTCGGCGGGGCCCGTGCTCGGCAGCAAGATCTCGTCCAGGCCCCAGTCCGCGCTGACCGCGACCAGGCCACCCTCGCTGACGACCGCCAGGACGGGCACGGATCGGCCGGCCGTGCTCAGCAGCCGGCAAAGTCCTCGCGCGGACGACAGATCGGTGCGCGCGTCCACGAGCACGGCGTCCGCCGTCCCGGCCTCGAGCAACGAGGACGGTTCCGCCGGCGCCGTACGGACGGTGTGGGGCAGCAGCGACAACGACGGCAGGACCGGGTCGGGATGCAGCTCCGAGGTAAGCAGTAATAGCTCCAACTAGCCCCTCCAACTCGGGGGAACGGCATCTTCACAATTCGCAACGCAACGACGCGTTAGTTGCCAGGTCACCTAACGATAACTTGCCACCTGCCATTTCTGCGTGGCGACGACCGCAGTGTGAGCCCCACCACCCGGGCGGCCCGTCGTCGTCCCGGGAACAGGGTTACGCCACAATATGCGGGTGCGCAAGGTCCTGATCGGGCTGGCGGCGGTGGCGATCGCCGTGGTCGTGGTAGTCCTCGGCGCCTTCGGCGTCGACTACGGGAGCAGCATCTACGCCGAATACCGGCTGTCGTGCAGCGTGCGCAAAGCGGCCAGCCTGAGGTCCGACCCGTTCGTGGCCATCGTGGCGTTCCCCTTCATCCCGCAGGCGATGCGCCACCACTACAACCAGCTGGAGATCAAGGCCAACGCCGTCGACCACGCCACGGTCGGTAAGGCCACCCTCGAGGCCACGATGTACTCGGTCGACCTGACCCACACCTCCTGGCTGATCGGGCCCGAAGCGAAGCTGCCCGTCGGCAAACTCGAGAGCCGCATCATCATCGACTCGACGCATTTGGGCCGCTACATGGGCATCAGCGACCTGATGGTCGAAGCGCCGCCAAAGGAAACCAACACCGCAACCGGCGGGGTCACCGCGTCGGGCATCTCCGACAGCCACGGCCTGGTGTTCAGCGGCACGCCGCACTCGATCGACTTCGAGCACCGGGTCAGCGTCTCGGTGGACCTCTCCATCGCCCCCGACGATCCGACGACGCTGGTGATCACGCCGACCGGCGTCCTGACCGGGGCCGATACCGCGGACCAAGCCGTTCCGGACAACAAGCGGGATGCGGTGCTACGGGCCTTCAGCACCCGGGTGCCCAACCAGCGGCTTCCGTTCGGGGTGGCGCCGAAGACCGAGGGGGCGCGCGGCTCCGACGTCATCATCGAGGGCATCAGCTATCGCGTGACCGTCGATCTGGACGGCTTCAAGCAGTCGTGACCGGTGTACCTGCGTCAGCGGCCGCCGCCGCGGATTTGATCGCCGTCGGTCATTCGGTAAGCTTGCCGACGTGCAAGCCCGCATTGAGCCCATGCTCACCCAACGCCGCGCAGTCGATCTGTGCCGCACCGCGGGCTGTTGCTGTCGCTGTAGCTGCTGAGTCGCCGCGCGCTTTCGCGTAAGCACTCAGGGCAGCCCCGGAACGTCACCGAGGCCCGTCTCCCGTCGTTCGTTCCCATAAGCAACAGGCGTATCCAGGAGTAGTACCGTGCCGAGCAACACCGCCACCCAGCAAGACGTCGTCGACGTGCGCGGACCGAGGTTCGCCGCCTGGGTCACCACCGTGGTCTTGGTGATCACCCTCGCCGTATCCGCCGCCAGCCCGCTGGCGGCGGCGGTCGTTCTGGGGGTCCAGGCCGTCATCTTCGCCGTCGGGGCCGTCGGTGGCCCCCGCAAGCACCCGTACGGGCGCGTCTTCGCGCGCTTCGTCGCGCCCCGCATCGGGCCCGTCCGGGAGCGCGAACCGGTCGCCCCGCTGAAGTTCGCGCAGCTTGTCGGCCTGATCTTCGCCGTCGCGGGCGTCGCCGCATTCGCCGCGGGCGCCTTCCTGGTCGGCGTGATCGCCACCGCCGCCGCGCTCGTCGCGGCATTCCTCAATGCCGCCTTCGGCATCTGCCTCGGCTGCCAGCTCTACCCCTTGGTCGCGCGTTTGAGAGGCGCCGCGCGCACCGCCTGAACTGTTCATTTCAAAGCGATCGAAAGGATCCCCCGCATGGCACGCTCCGACGTCCTGGTCTCCGCGGACTGGGCCGAGAGCAATCTCGACGCCGCCGGTGTCGTCTTCGTCGAGGTCGACGAGGACACCAGCGCATACGACACCGGCCACATCCCCGGCGCGATCAGGCTGGACTGGCGCTCCGATCTGCAGGACCCGGTCAAGCGTGACTTCGTCGACGCGCAGCAATTCTCGAAGCTGCTCAGCGAACGCGGCGTCGCCAACGACGACACCGTGATCCTCTACGGCGGCAACAACAACTGGTTCGCCGCCTACGCCTACTGGTATTTCAAGCTGTACGGCCACGTCGACGTCAAGCTGCTCGACGGCGGACGCAAGAAGTGGGAGCTCGACGGGCGCGCGCTGTCCCGCGACGCCGTGAGCAGGCCGGCCACCTCGTACACCGCCGCGGCCCCGGACAACAGCATCCGGGCGTTCCGCGACGAGGTGATCGCGGCGATCAACGAAAAGAACCTGGTCGACGTGCGTTCGCCGGACGAGTTCTCGGGCAAGATCCTGGCGCCGGCGCACCTCCCGCAGGAGCAGAGCCAGCGGCCCGGCCACATTCCCGGGGCGATCAACGTGCCGTGGAGCAAGGCCGCCAACGAGGACGGCACCTTCAAGTCCGACGAGGAGTTGGCCAAGCTCTACGCCGACGCCGGGCTGGACGGCACCAAGGAAACGATCGCGTACTGCCGGATCGGCGAGCGGTCGTCGCACACCTGGTTCGTGCTCCGGGAATTACTCGGCCACAAAAACGTCAAGAACTACGACGGAAGTTGGACGGAATACGGCTCCCTGGTGGGTGCCCCGATCGAGTTGGGAAGCTGATATGTGCTCTGCCCCGAAACAAGGAGTGACGCTGCCCGCCAGCGTCGACTTGGAAAAGGAAACCGTGATCACCGGCCGCGTCGTGGACAGCGACGGCCAGGCGGTGGGCGGCGCGTTCGTCCGCTTGCTCGACTCGTCGGACGAGTTCACGGCCGAGGTCGTCGCGTCCGCCACGGGCGACTTCCGGTTCTTCGCCGCGCCGGGATCCTGGACGCTGCGCGCGCTGTCGGCGGCCGGCAACGGCAACGCCGTGGTCAGCCCGTCGGGTGCCGGCATCCACGAGGTCGACGTCAAGATCGCCTGAGACCCCGGCTGCCCTGACCGGGATCTCCCGGGGCGAATAGACTTGTCCCCGTGGTGCTTTTCTTCGAGATCATGCTGGTCGTGGCGGTCGTGGTGATCTCATGGTTCGCGCTGTACGTGCTGTACCGGCTGATCACCGACGAATCGTGACCGCCCCCGGCGACGAGCCACTGAGTTCCGCGGGCTCCGGCGATCGTGCTGTGGCCGCCGCCGCTGAGCGCGCCAAGCTGACCGCCGGCCGCAACATCCCCGCCTTCGACGATCTGCCCGTTCCCGCCGACACCGCCAACTTGCGCGAAGGCGCCAATCTGAACGACGCCTTGCTGGCCCTGCTGCCGCTGGTCGGTGTGTGGCGCGGGGAGGGCGAGGGCCGCGGACACGACGGGGACTACCGGTTCGGTCAGCAGATCGTGGTCTCGCACGACGGCGGCGACTACCTCAACTGGGAAGCCCGCTCCTGGCGGCTCAGCGAGACGGGCGACTACCAGGAACACGGCTTGCGCGAGACGGGCTTCTGGCGCTTTGTCAGCGACCCCGACGACCCCAGCGAATCTCAGGCGATCGAGCTGCTGTTGGCGCATTCGGCGGGCTACGTCGAGCTGTTCTACGGGCGGCCGCGCACCCAGTCGTCGTGGGAACTGGTGACCGATGCGCTGGCCCGCAGCCGATCGGGTGTGCTGGTCGGCGGCGCCAAGCGGCTCTACGGCATCGTCGAGGGCGGCGACCTGGCCTACGTCGAGGAGCGGGTGGACGCCGACGGCGGCCTGGTACCCCACCTTTCGGCCCGGCTCTCCCGGTACGCCGGATAGCCGACGCGCCGTTGCCCGCCGGGGCAACCGGGCGCCGCGCAGCGGCCCGAAATCGTTGCCTTCGGTCGATCTTTTGCGTGTACTGTTCGACGTCCGGGCAGCCCCGCGAAGGGAGATCGGCGGATGCGTCCCAGGAGGGCACCCTCGCCCATATTGCGCTGGGGTGTCACCGCGGTCGGCCTGCTGCTCATCGGCTATTTGGCCGTGCTGGACCTGCAGCCCTCCCTGATCGACAGGCTGCCGCCGGGCCTTTCGTGGTTCGGGCGGCCCGGGTCGATGCCCACCCTCGCGATCGTCGTGACCGTGCTGATCTGGGCGTCGGTGCTGACCGTCCGCTCGGGCGGCAGCCATCGGGTGGTGGGCGTGTCGTTCACCCTGATCGCCGCCCTCGTCCCGCTGACGGCGCTGCTGGGCCTCACCTCGTACTGGGGGTGTCACGACGCAAACCATCCGGCCCTGTTCACCCCGCTGATGGCCACGGCCAGCCTGGTCAAGGGCGGCACCGGCGACTTCTCGGTGAGCGGACGGACCTGCCCGAACCCCACGCCGGTCGGCCTGGAGCTGGCCCGCATCGCCGCCCTGTCGGCGATCTTCACCGGCTTGGGCGGCGTCGTGGTCGGCGTCTTCCGGTCCCAGGTGGACCGGCTGCGGGCCAACCTGGCCGACTCCGTCACGGCCATCGTCGGGGTCGACGCCGATAGCCAATCGATGATCAGCGCCGTCGCGCGGACACTGGACCGGCGCAGCACGCTGGTCGTCATCACGGGCGCCAGCGACGACCGGGTGCAGCGGGCTCGCAGGCAGGGCGCCCGGGTGGTCCTGGTCGACTTCAACAACCCGTCCACCCTGGTCTCGCTGCGGTTGTGGCGCCACCTGTCCCGGCTTTACCTGATGGCGCCCGACCCGGCGATCAACCTGTTGTGGCTGGACCTGATCAGCCGCCGGCTCGACGAGGTCGGCCGCAAGCGGCGGTTGCCACTCATCGTGCGGATGGACGACCCGTGGCTGGCCCAGGCCTGGCGGGCGCAGCAGTTCGGCGGATCGGACACCCGGTGGGCGGCCGACGTGGTCGGCAAGTACGAGGTGACCGCGGGCAGGCTGCTCGACAGCATCATCGCGACGGGCCGAACCAAGCGTGTATTCGTCTGTGGCACTTCACAATTGACCCTGGCCCTGTGCGCCGATCTGACGCAGCGCGCCCTGGAGCGCGAGTTCTACACGCCGTCCGGCGCGGTCCCGTTGCCCGCCCTCACGCTGGTCGAAAGGGACGCCGCGGAATACCTGGCCGATCACGAGTTCTACCGGCGGCAGGCGGGATTCGCCTCGGAGGGGCCGGCGATCGATGCGACGGCGGAGGCGCCGACGGTTCCGACCATGCTGAAGCTGATCGGCGACGCCGACCCGGCGACCAGCGCGGTGATCTTCGTGGACTCCCATGCGGCGACCACCGCGGCGAGGCTGGCGGCCCGCTTCCCCGACATGCCCATCTACGCCTCCGACCTCAACACCAGCATCAGTGACGACTCGATCCAGGTGGTCGGGCGGTTGCAGTCGTACTCGCTGGTGCTGGACACCCAAGAGGGCCAGGTGCAGGACGCCTGGGAGCGCGCGGCCAGGCTGATCCACGAGCGGTATGTCTCGACGATCGACCCGGACGCGCCGCGGTCCCCGGCCGCGATGCCGTGGTCCGAACTCAACGAGTTCTACCGCGGGTCCAACCGGCGGCAAGTTCGCAACGCGCTGTGGATGGTGGAGCAGATCGCCGGGCACACCTGGAACACGTGGGGCAGCCCGCCGGCGCAGCTGTCCGGCAACGAAATGGCGGGGCTGCCCCCGTTGGAGCAGCTCGCGCTGATGGGCTTCGACCAGGACGCGGCGTTGAGCATGGCCAGGGCGGAGCACGAGGACTGGTGCCGCTACTACCGCCGCAACGGGTGGAAATACGGGTCACCGCGCGACGATTCGCGCAAGGTCCACGACAAGCTGGTCGACTGGTCGGTGGTGGAGAGCGACCCGGGCCTGCTCAACGCCGCGGTGCGCAGCCTGGCGGGCACGCTGTGGAGCCTGCGCCAGCTGGGCTTCCGGTCGCGCCCGCTCTGGCAGTCGTTCACCCGGGTGGGGACGGTGACCGCCGAACAGCGCAGCGCCCCATGGACGTGGACGTCGGATTCGGGGCACACCATGAGCGCCGACGCCGGCGACTGGGCGATCCAGGAAGACGGCAAGGTGTGGTCGGTTCGCGACGACATCTTCCGGGACACCTACGAGCCCGCCGGCGACGGGCGCTGGCAGCGGAAAGGACGGGTCCAAGCCCGCCCCGCCCATGCGGGCGAGACCGTGAACACCCTGGAGGGGCCCACGACCGCGGCGGAAGGTGACTGGGTGGTGCGCGGAACCACGGGCGAGCAGTGGCCGGTTCCCGGCGCCGAATTCGCGCGTCGCTACGCCGAATTCCACCCGCCCGAGGAAGCTTCCGCGGTAGACGGCGGCCATGAATGACTTTTAGCCGTCGCCGCCCCGAATAGCCGTAGATTTGCGCCGTCCGAGGGGGCCCGACACTGATACGGTATCGGCGCATGCCCAATAGCCGGGTGCGCCGATTCCGCCCGTTCGTTTGCTACGCCTCCCCGTAGGAGACCGCGATGCCGCTGTTCATCAGCTACTCGAGCCAGGACAGGGCGACCGTCGACGCCCTGACTTCCGCGCTTCGGCGCGCACAGCAACAGGTTTGGTTCGACCAGGAGCTCGGCGGCGGCGATTCGTGGTGGAACAAGATCCTCGAGCAGATCCGCTCGTGTGACGTGTTCATCGTCGCGTTGTCCAACAATTGGCTGCAGTCCAAGCCGAGTCAGGCCGAATTGCGTTATGCGCGGGCGCTGAACCGGCCGATCCTTCCCGTTCGGATCGGCGACATCGACAGCATGCGCGTGAATCCCCTTGCGACGCTGCAGATCATCGATTACCGCGAACCGACGGTGGACGCCGGCATCCAATTGGTGACGGCCGTGCACGCCCTGCAGGGCAAGCCGGTGCCGTTGCCGGACCCGCTGCCCGAAGAGCCGCCGGTGCCGTTCGGCTACATCACCCGGCTGGGCAACACCCTCGCCGAAAAGGAGCTCAGCCCGCAGCAGCAGACCCAACTCCTCATCGAACTGCGCCAGGGATTCGACGAGGACGGCGACGACCCCAGCGCGCGCGGCGACATCGCCCAGCTGCTGCGCATGCTGCGCCTGCGCCACGACGTCACCTACCGCACCCGGACCGAAATCGACAATGTGCTGGCCGAGATCGAGGCCAAGGGCGGTTCGTCGAGCAAACCGGCCGCTGACGCGGAGGCGGAAGCAACCACCGCCGTCGCACCCCGGCCCGCCGCGACCCCCGAGCCCAGCGGCCCGACGGCCAAGGCCGCGCCCACCGCGGTCGGTGGCGCCGCGGCGGGCGGATCCAACAAGCGGCTGCTCATCATTGGGGGAGTCGCCGTCGCGGTGATCGCGGCAATCGCGATCGTCGTCGTCCTCACCATGCAGGGCGGCAAGACCAAGCCCGCCAGCAGGGCGGGCAACGGCCCGAATCAGGTTCAGACGGGCTCGAACCCAGCCCCGAATGTCGGGAACGTTCCGAATCCCGGGGATGGCTCCAAGCTCGACTCGTATCTGCTCGGCCCCGCCGATGTCGGCGCCGTGGTGGGCGACCCGAACCTGGTGGTCTCCGAGAAAGCCGCGCAACTGCGCAACTTGAGGGCGACGGTGTCCAACGCCGACTGCAAGGGCCCGTTCGAACCCATCGAGGAAGCGGCCTACAAGGGCGCGGACGGTTACACCGCGGTGAGCGGGCAGGCCGTGCACACCGCCGGCGAAAATCCGCCGCACCGGCTCTACGAAGCGGTCGTGGAGTTCGCGTCCCCGGAGAAGGCCGCCGCGTTCGTGCAGCTGTCGGCGGACAAGTGGAGGGCGTGCGCCGGGCAATCGGTCACGGTGAGCTTCAACGGCAAGAGCAGCGGGTGGACGTTCGGCGAGGTCACCGGAGCGCCGCCGAAGATTTTCCAGCAGCGGACCCAAGCGGACGGAACCCGGATCTGCCACCACGCGCTGCACGCGGCGTCCAGTGTGGTCGTCGATCTGCTGCTGTGCGGGCCCGACGCCGAAACGGGCCAGGCGGGCAAACTCGCCGGGCAGATCGCGGCGAAGGTGAACCAGTAACGGCCGTAGACATGGCGCGGCCCCCGAGCAAGGTTCCTGGTTGGACAGACCGGAAGCTCGGGGGCCGGGTGACTGCGTGGAATTCGCTAGCGCGCGTAAATCGCCAGCTATTCGAGAGCCACTGCTGCTAGCGCGCAGCCACCTCACATGTCCATGAAGCTATCAATTTCCCGGACCACCTCCCTTCTTGTGTACGGCCGACCGTACCCGCGATTCCGCGAGCCGACAACACAATTCAGCGCTCAGCGATCGCTGACGATCGCCGAGTCGACCAGCGCGGCGAATTCGGCGGCCAACGGCGACCGGGGCAGCGGGCGGCCGTCGAGCGTGTGCACCCGGGCGGCCAGCGTCATACTCGAGACCAGCCAGATCCCTTGCGCGGCAACCAGATCGGCGGGTCGCAACGCGCGATAGTCGCAGTCGTAGCCCTTGGCCCTGGCCACCTCGAACAGTGCCTGCTGCGTGGTGCCACGCAGAATCGGATACCACGGCGGCGGCGTCAGCAGGCACGGGTTGCCGTCGGAGCCGTCGGTCGCGATCACCACCGTCGAGCGCGGGCCTTCCAGGATGTAGCCGTCCGAGCTGACGAAGATCACGTCTCCGGCGCCTTGCCGGGCCGCGTGCCGCAGGGCGGCCATGTTGACCGCGTAGGACAACGTCTTGGCGCCGGCCAGCAGCCACGGCATCGCGTCGGTGCCCGCCGCGGGCAGCCCGCGCGCCAATGTCACCGCGGCCAGCCCCTCGCGTCGAACCGCCGTCACGCGCTCGGGCACGGCGTTGACCATGACATAGGCGGTGGGCGTCGATCCGCTCTCCCGGCCGCGGCTGTAGATCAGGCGCATCGCGCCTTCGTCGTCGGTGCCCGCCACCCATTGCCGGGTGGCCACCTCGATCGCGCTGCGCCAGGCCGGCAGGTCCGGCTCCGCCAAGTCGGTCAGCCGTGCCGAGTGGGTCAGCCGCTGCAGGTGGGACTCGACAAGGCAGGGTCGGCCGTCGCGGACCAGCAGCGTCTCGAAGACGCCGTCGCCGCGCACCGCCGCCAGGTCGTCGGCGTGCAACAGCGGGGCATCCGGCGGGTGGATCTCGCCGTCCAGCGTGACGATCACACCCCTGTGGCCTGCCATGGGGGTAAAGCCTAGCCGCGAGCGTGCGGCTGGCCGCACGCTCGGCGGCCGAGTCCGTAGAGTTGACGTGTGTCTTCTGCAGTGCCCGCGCCCGAGGCCGGCCCCGACGCGGGGGCCGTCTGGCATTACGGCGATCCCCTCGGTGAGCAGCGCGCGGCCGAAACCGACGCGGTGGTGATCGACCGATCACACCGCGCGGTGCTCACGCTGACCGGCGGTGAGCGGCAGAAGTGGTTGCACAACATCTCCACCCAGCACGTCAGCGATCTCCCCGACGGCACCAGCACGCAAAACCTCAGCCTGGACGGCCAGGGCCGCGTCGAAGACCATTGGATCCAAACGGAACTCGGCGGCACGACCTACCTCGACACCGAGCCGTGGCGCGGCGAACCGCTGCTGGACTACCTGCGCAAGATGGTCTTCTGGTCCGATGTCGCGCCGGCGGCCGCCGACCTCGCGGTGCTGTCGCTGTTGGGGCCGCGACTGGCCGACGGGGCGGTGCTCGACGCTCTCGGCCTGGACGACCTGCCCGCCGAGCTGACCGCGGCCCCGCTCGCCGGCGGTGGCTTCGTGCGGCGGATGCCCGGCGCCCCCGCCGACGAGATTGAACTGGATCTGCTGGTCCCCCGCGCCGACTCCGCCGCCTGGCAGGACCGATTGGTGCAGGCCGGGCTCCGGCACGCCGGGGTCTGGGCGTACGAGGCACACCGGGTGGCGGCGCTGCGCCCGCGACTGGGCGTGGACACCGACGAGCGCACCATTCCGCACGAGGTTGGCTGGATCGGTGCCGCCGTCCACCTGGACAAGGGGTGCTATCGCGGGCAGGAGACCGTGGCGCGGGTGCACAACCTCGGCAGACCGCCCCGGATGCTGGTGTTGTTGCACCTCGACGGCTCGGTGGAGCGGCCCGCGACGGGCGACCCCGTCCTCGCCGGTGGGCGCGCCGTCGGGCGACTCGGCACGGTGGTGGATCACGTGGACCTCGGGCCCGTGGCCCTGGCGCTGCTCAAGCGTGGGGTGCCGGCCGACACCGAACTGGCGACCGGCCCGCAGGCCTCGGTCGCTGCGGTGATCGACGCCGATTCGCTGCCGCCGGCGGAACAGATCGGCGCGGGCAGACTGGCCGTTGAACGGTTGCGGGGCGGTGCGAGATAATCCTCGATGACGTCCGCCACAGCGGCGGGGGGCACCGACGCCCAACCGCAAGGCACGGTAAACTGTCAACAGGACAATAACGACACCAAGAGATCGGAGCCGCCTGATTCGGGCCGCTCCGTTATTGCGCGAGGGGGTTCCCCCATGGGCCGCGGCCGGGCTAAGGCAAAGCAGACCAAGGTTGCTCGTGAACTCAAATACAGTTCCCCGCAAACCGACTTCACGCGGCTTCAGCGCGAGTTGTCAGGAACGGGCGACGACTCCACCGAACTCGCGGACGACGGCGCCGACGATTCTTGGGAAGACAGCGACGACTGGCGTCGCTGAACCCCGGCGCTAGCTTCGATCCAGGTTTCTAAAATCTGGGGTGCTGCCCCACGAGCTTTGCCCGCGGGCCCGCTTTGCCGCCTTTGCCGACGGTCCCCAGCACCCAGCAGTCCAAATGCCGGGCCGTCAGGATGGCCAGGGCACGGTCGGTGTCCTCGGGCGCGACGATGGCGACCATACCCACGCCCATGTTGAAGGTCTTCTCCATCTCCTCGCGCGTCACCCGGCCGCGCTGGGCGATCATCGGGAACACCGGGGCGGGCGTCCAGGTCCCGCGGTCGATTTCGGCGACCAGGCCGTGCGGGATGACCCGTTGCAGGTTGCCCGCCAAGCCGCCGCCGGTGACATGGCAGAACGTGCGGACATGGGTTTCGGCGGTCAACGCCAGGCAGTCCTTGGCGTAGATCCGGGTGGGTTCGAGCAGCTCCTCACCGAGCGTGCGGCCGAACTCCTCGACATAGCCGGCGAGGTTCATCCGGTCGATTTCGAGCAGCACCGTGCGGGCCAACGAGTAGCCGTTGGAGTGCAGTCCCGAGGAGCCCATCGCGATGATGGTGTCGCCGGGCTTGACGCGTTCGGGGCCCAGCACGTCGTCGGCCTCGACGACGCCGACGCCGGTGGCCGAGATGTCGTAGTGGTCCGGTTCCATCAGCCCCGGGTGTTCGGCGGTTTCGCCGCCGAGCAACGCGCAGCCGGCCCGCACGCACCCCTCGGCGATGCCCGCGACGATCGCGCTGAGGCGCTCGGGCACCGTCCGGCCCACCGCGATGTAATCCTGCAGGAACAGCGGCTCCGCACCGCAGACCACGAGGTCGTCGACGACCATCGCGACCAGGTCCAGGCCGACGGTGTCGTGCTTGTCCATCGCCTGCGCGACAGCAAGTTTGGTCCCCACACCGTCGGTGGACGCCGCGAGCAGCGGTTCACGGTAGTCGTTGCGCAAGGCGAACAGTCCTGCGAACCCGCCGAGGCCGCCCCGCACCTCGGGCCTGGTGGCCTTCGTCGCCAGCGGCTTGAACATCTCAACGGCGCGGTCGCCGGCCTCAATGTCCACCCCGGCCGACGCGTAGGTGATGCCGTGGCTGCCCGGGTTTCGTCCGGGGCTTTTTCCGGGATCCGTCATCGCGATAAAGGCTACCGGGCGCCGCCCACCGCCGTTATCAAACGTCTTGGAAGGGGCGGATCCGGCGTCCGTCAGTGGACGATCGGCACTTCGTCGGGCGCCAGATCGTCCAGCCCGGCTCCCCGCGCGGCGTTGGCGAGCATGTGCTCGATGACGTTCTTGCCCAAGGCCGTCTCCTCGGGCAGTTCGATCGGATACTTGCCGTCGAAGCACGCGGTACAGAGCCGCGATGCCGGTTGCTCGGACGCCGCGACCAGTCCGCGCAGCGAGATGTAGCCGAGGGTGTCCGCCCCGATGGCGTGCCGTACCGCTTCGAGCATTTCCTCTTTGTCTTGCACGGCGTTGGCGATCAACTCCGCCGGCGACGGGAAGTCGATGCCGTAGAAGCAGGGCCACTTCACGGGCGGCGACGCGATGCGCACATGGACTTCGAGGGCGCCGGCCTCCCGCAGCATGCGCAGCAACGCGCGCTGGGTATTGCCGCGCACGATCGAGTCGTCGACGACGATCAGCCGCTTCCCGCGGATGACCTCGCGAAGCGGGTTGAGCTTCAGCCGGATACCGAGCTGGCGGATGGTCTGGGACGGCTGGATGAAGGTTCGCCCGACGTATGCGTTCTTCATCAGGCCTTGCCCGTACGGGATGCCGGATTCCTGCGCGTACCCGACCGCGGCGGGCGTGCCCGACTCGGGCACCCCGATCACCAAATCGGCTTCGACGGGGCATTCACGGGCCAGCCGGCGGCCGATCTCCACCCGGGTCGCGTGCACGGACCGTCCGGCGATCGTGCTGTCCGGGCGGGCCAGGTAGACGTACTCGAAGACGCAGCCCTTGGGCGTGGGGTTGGCGAAACGCGTGGAGCGCACCCCGTCCGCATCGATCGCCAGCAGCTCGCCTGGCTCGATATCGCGCACGAACGATGCGCCGACGATGTCGAGCGCGGCCGTTTCGGAGGCCACCACCCAGCCGCGGTCCAGGCGTCCGAGCGAAAGTGGCCGCACCCCATGCGGATCGCGGCACGCATACAGCGTGTTCTCGTCCATGAACGTCAAGCAAAAGGCGCCGCGCACGGTCGGCAGCAGGTCCAGCGCCGCCTGCTCCAGGGTGGAATCCGCGGCGCCGTGGGCCAGCAGCGCGCCCAAGATGTCGGAGTCCGTCGTTGCGGGGGCGGGGCAGCGCCGGGCGATCAGGCCGGCGTCGCGTGCGCGGGCGGCGAGCTCGGCGGTGTTGACCAGATTTCCGTTGTGGCCCAGCGCGACGCCGGTGCCGGCGGCGGTGTTGCGGAACACCGGCTGCGCGTTCTCCCACGTGGTGTCGCCCGTGGTGGAGTAGCGGCAATGCCCGATGGCAACGTGTCCCTGCATGGCCGCGAGCGTCTGCTCGTCGAACACCTGGCTGACCAAGCCCAAGTCTTTGAAGACGAGAACCTGGGATCCGTCGGCGACAGCGATACCCGCGGCTTCCTGCCCGCGATGCTGCAGCGCGTACAAGCCGTAATAGGTGAGCTTTGCGACATCCTCGCCTGGGGCCCAGACCCCGAATACACCACACTCTTCACGGGGCGAGTTCAGGTCCTGCTCGGGTGCTTCGGCTCCTGCGACGGTCACGATTGGGCGGCTCCCCGGGGAACGGTTGGTGACGTAACGGAGTCTACGGGTCGGACACCCGCGACCGCGAATTTACAGCGCGTGTTGAGCGCCGAAAATTCCCTCGCCCGACCCTAAAGCTGCAGTTCAGGGTTATCTTCGGCCGACATCGATCAGCGGCAGGCAGTGTTCGATCTCACCCGCTCGAGACCCGGAAAGGCTCAGCGCCCCGGCGGCCTTCGCCGCCGAGAACGACAGCATCCCGGCCACCAGCAGCAGCCAGGTGCGCGCATCGGTCTCCACCACGTTGGGCGGGGTGCCGCGGGTATGCCGGGGCCCGGCGATGCACTGCACCGCGGCGAACGGCGGGATCCGCACCTCGACGCTGGCGCCGGGCGCCACGGCGGCCAGGGTGCGGGCGGTGAGCCGGACGGCGGCGGCGAGGCTCTCGCGGTCGGGGGCGGGCCGGGATTCGTCGCGCAGCCAGTCCGCGACGGCCAACACGGCCTGCCGGGTCTTTGCCGGATCGGCCTTTTGACGGGCGGCCATACCCTAGGGTCTCAAACTCATGGAGCGTCGTCGTTTGCGGCGCGGGCCACCGTACAAGTCCGTCGGCCTCGTGACGCTCGTCATCATGGGCGTGGTCGGGTCGCTCCTGTATCTGCAGTTCCGGGGGGACCTCACGCGGACCACGAGGCTGACGATGGTGGCCGCCCGGGCGGGCCTGGTGATGGATCCCGACTCCAAGGTCACCTACAACGGGGTCCAGATCGGCCGGGTGGCCGGCATTTCCGAGATCACCCGCGGCGGCAAGCCGGCCGCCAAGGTGGCGCTGGACATCACCCCCCGGTACGTCGAGATGATTCCGGCCAATGTCGCGGCCACCATCAAGGCGACCACGGTGTTCGGCAACAAGTACGTCGCGCTGAGTTCGCCTCCCCATCCAGCGGCGCGGTCGATCACGCCGTCGACCGTGATCGAGGCGACCTCGGTGACCACGGAATTCAACACCGTGTTCCAGACGCTCGTGTCGATCGCGGAAAAGGTGGATCCGGTCAAGGTGAATCTCACGCTCGCCGGCGCCGCGCAAGCCCTGACCGGACTGGGCGAAAAGTTCGGCGCCTCTCTGATCAACGGCAACACGATCCTCGACGACGTGAATCCCCGGATGCCCGAGATCCGCGCCGACCTCGCGCGGCTGGCCGCCCTCGGCGACACCTACGCCGACGCCTCGCCGGACCTGTGGGCGGCGCTCGAACACGCGGCGACCACGGCGCGCACGCTCAACCGCCAGCAATCCGACCTGGACGCGGCGCTGCTGGCGGCGGCCGGGCTGGGCGGTGCGGGCGCCGACGTCTTCGAACGCGGCGGACCGTACCTGACGCGCGGGGCCGCGGATCTGGTCGGCTCCAGCCAGCTGCTCGACGAGTACAGTCCCGAAATCTTCTGCACCATCCGCAATTTCAACGACGTCGCGCCCAAGATCCACAACGCCCTCGGCGACAACGGTTATTCGCTGGGCGCCCACGCGGCCGGCGCGATCACCGGCGCGCCCAGTCCGTATATCTGGCCGGAGAATCTGCCGCGGACCAATGCCAGGGGCGGCCCCGGCGGCCGACCGGGCTGTTGGCAGACGATCACCCGGCAGTTGTGGCCGGCGCCCTTCCTGGTGATGGACACCGGCGCGAGCATGGCTCCCTACAACCACTTCGAACTGGGCTCACCACTTTTCACCGAGCACGTGTGGGGCCGCCAGTTGGGCGACTACACCATCAACCCGTGACGCCCGACGCTCAGCGCGGCGATCGCGCCGGCCTCATTGATGGCCAAGTGCACCAACATCGGCGCGGCGAGGCTGCCGGAACGGTCTGCCAGCCAACCGAACAGCCAGCCCGCGATGCCCGTCACCAGCACGGTGCCCACCACCGGGTCGCCCGCCGCGCGCGCGTCCGCGACGTGCGAGAGCCCAAAGCTGGCCGCCTGCAACAACCTTCCGCGGGGCCGGCCGAACGCCTCGTAGGCCGTGGCGGTGAGCGCCGCACGGAACGCCGCCTCCTCGGCCCAAACAGTGCCGACGGGAATCCGCAGCAGCAGCCAGCCGGGCACCGAACCGGCCGGATCCCGGTCGGCCATGGACGCCCGCACCGAGGGCACGGCCGTCGTCGCGGCGACCGCGCTCGCCACGGCCGCACCGGCCGCCGACCCCAGCCGCAGCCCGGCCCATAGCCGCGGCGGTCCCAGGCCCAGCGGCGCGCGCGTCGCCAGCACCAGCAGGCCGGCCGCACCGGCCTGCAGGGTGACCCGCCATCGGGTGGGCAGTCGCGGGCCGACAAAGCTCCAGCCGACCAGGGCGGCGGCCAGGGAGAACGCGCGGGCCCGGTGGAAACGGCTCTCGCCCATCAGGATTCGTCGCTAAGGCTCATCCGAAGAGGCGGGGCAGCACCGACTCCGACGTCTCGCGCAGCTCGGCCAGCGACACGGTGAACAGCCCCTGAACCTCCACCGCGTCCGAGGCCTGGTCGACGACGCCGATGCGCTCCGCGGGCAACCCCCGTGCCTCGCACATCGCCCGGAACCGGCTCTCCTCGGTGCGCGGCACCGCCACCAAAACCCGGCCCGCCGACTCGGAGAACAACGTCACGAACGGATCGGCGTCCTCGGGAAGCACGATGCGGCAACCGGTTTCGCCCGCCAGCGCCGCCTCCACGATGGCCTGCGCGAGGCCGCCTTCGGACAGGTCGTGCGCCGCCGACACCAGCCCGTCGCGGGACGCCGCGGTCAGCACCTCTGCCAACAGCTTCTCGCGCGCCAGGTCGACCGCGGGCGGCAACCCACCCAGATGGTCGGCGGTCACCTGCGCCCAGACGGAACCGTCGAATTCGTCGCGCGTGTCGCCCAGCAGCATCAGGGTCTCGCCCGGTTCGCGACCGAGGCCGGTGGGGATGCGCCGGCCGACGTCGTCGATGACGCCGAGCACACCGACGACCGGCGTGGGCAGGATCGCCGCCGACCCGGTTTGGTTGTAGAAGCTGACGTTGCCGCCGGTCACCGGGATGCCAAGGGCCGCACAGCCGTCGGCCAGCCCCCGGACCGCCTGCGAGAACTGCCACATCACCCCGGGGTCTTCCGGAGAACCGAAATTGAGGCAGTTGGTCACCGCGACCGGTGTCGCGCCGGTGACGGCGACGTTGCGGTAGGCCTCGGCCAGCGCGAGTTGCGCTCCCGCGTAGGGGTCGAGCAGCGTGTAACGCCCCGACGCGTCGGTGGAGAGCGCGATGCCGCGGCCCGTGGTTTCGTCGACGCGCAGCACGCCGCCGTCGGCGTGCTCGGCCAGCACGGTGTTGCCGCGCACGTAGCGGTCGTACTGTTCGGTGATGAAGGCGCGGCTGCACAGGTGCGGGCTGCCCAGCAGCACAAGCAAAGTCGCGCGCAGCTCGTCCCCCGCCGTCGGCCGCGGCAGGCGGGTGGACCGGTCGGCGTTCAGGGCGTCCTGTGATTCGGGCCGCGCGACCGGTCGGTGATACACCGGCCCCTCGTGCGCGACGGTGCGCGGCGGCACGTCGACGACCGTCTCGCCGCGCCAGGTGATCCGCAACCGGTCCCCGTCGGTGACCTCGCCGATCACCGTGGCCAGCACCTCCCATTTGCGGCACACCGCCAGGAAGGCGTCCACGTTCTCCGGCGCGACCACCGCGCACATCCGCTCCTGCGACTCGCTGCAGAGCACCTCCGCGGGCGTCATGTCCTTGGCCCGCAGCGGGACGGTGTCGAGTTCGATCGTCATCCCGCCGTCTCCGGCCGACGCCAGTTCGGATGTGGCGCAAGACAATCCAGCTCCCCCGAGGTCCTGGATGCCGATCACCAGGCCGCCCGCGTAGAGCTCGAGGCAGCACTCGATGAGGACCTTCTCCATGAAGGGGTCACCGACTTGCACCGAGGGCAGCTTCTTGCGGGAGTTCTCGGCATCGAAGGTGTCCGACGCCAGCACCGACACCCCGCCGATGCCGTCGAGCCCGGTGCGCGCGCCGAACAGGATGATCTTGTTTCCGCGGCCCGACGCGAAGGCCAGGTGCAGGTCCTCCTGGCGCAGCACGCCCACGCACATCGCGTTGACCAACGGATTGCCGGCGTAGCACGCGTCGAAGACGGTCTCGCCGCCGATGTTGGGCAGCCCCAGCGAGTTGCCGTAGCCGCCGATGCCGCGGACCACCCCGTCGACCACGCGGCGCGTGTCGGGCGCGTCGGCGGCGCCGAACCGAAGCTGGTCCATCACGGCGACCGGTCGGGCGCCCATGGCCATGATGTCGCGGACGATGCCGCCGACGCCCGTCGCCGCGCCCTGGTACGGCTCGACGTAGGACGGGTGGTTGTGGGATTCCACTTTGAAGGTGACGGCCCAGCCGTCGCCGATGTCGACCACGCCGGCGTTTTCGCCGATGCCGGCGAGCATGCCGGCGCGCATCTCGTCGGTGGTGGTCTCGCCGAAGTAGCGCAAGTGAACCTTGGAGGACTTGTACGAGCAGTGCTCGCTCCACATCACCGAGTACATGGCCAACTCGGTGTCGGTGGGCCTGCGGCCCAGGATCTCGCGAATGCGCTGGTACTCGTCGTCTTTGAGCCCCAGCTCGGCGAACGGCTGCGGCTGGTCGGGGCTGGCAGCGGCATGCTCGACGGTGTCGATCGCCTGGGTGCGGGCGCTCGTCCCGGAGACAGTCACGCCAGACAGTCTAGGGTGACGCCGCTATCGCCGTCGGCTCGCCGCGGCGGCTATTGACCGACCACGCAGAAGACGTTGCCCTCGGGGTCGGCCAGCACCACCCAGCGGAAATTGGCGCCGAACGAGTGCCGGCCTACCTCGGTGGCCCCGGCGGCCGTCAGCCGCGACGCCTCGCCGTCGACGTCGGCGGCGCTGAAGTCGAGGTGCAGCCGGTTCTTCCCCGGCGTGGGGTCGGGCACCTTCTGGAACCCGAGGCGGGGACCGTCGGCCAGACTCACCACGGTGAACTCGTCGGCGAGCAGTTCCTGCGTCGTCCCGCCGAACTGCTCGGCCCACCAGCCGGCCAGTTGCGCGGGATTGCTGCAGTCGAAGGTGATCATCTCCACGCTGAGCGCCATACCGCCGACCCTAGGCCTCGCGACGGCGCAGTTGAAGGGATCGGTGCCGGCCAGCGGCACCCGGTGGGTCAATCGACGGTGCGGAAGTCGGCCATCATGGCCATGTCCTCGTGCTCGAGGTTGTGGCAGTGCAGCAGGTATGAGCCGGTGTAGCCGGTGAACCGGGTGAGGACTTCGACCGCTTCGGCCGGCCGGACATCGACGGTGTCCTTCCAGCCCGCGTCGAACCGACCGGGCGCGCGGTCGTTGCGGGAGATCACCCGGAACGGGTTCAGGTGCACGTGGACGGGGTGGTGGAACTCGGTGATGAACCGCCAGACTTCGCATGTGCCGAGCTTGGGGCGAGCCAGGGGCCGGCCCGGCTGATACGACAGGTCGTTGACGTTCCACACGCCGCCTCTGTTCGGGCGGAAGAGGAACGTCCGGGTGGCGACGGCGCCGTGTCGGTCGAAACCCGGAAGCCCGCTGCTGAGCCGGTCGGGGATGGTGGCGTCGTCGGAAAGGTCGGTGCCGACGACGTCGAATCGCATGACCTCACTTGTGCTTTCGGCACCCAAACGATTGAGCAGCCGCACCCGGGTTCCGCGCCGGTAGCGGCTGAAATCAACCACAACATCAAAGCGTTCGGCCGGAGCGATGTCGATGTAGTCGTGGCCTACGGGCCGCGCCAGCAGCCCACCGTCACTGCCGATCTGCACCAGCCCCGAACCGCCGGGGGGCTGCGGGTCCAGCTGCAGCCGGTAGCGGCGGGCGTTGGATGCGTTCAGTAGCCGCAGGCGGTAATGGGCGGGATCGGTCTGCAGCACCGGCCACGGCGCACCGTTGACCAGGATGACGTCGCCGAGGACGCCGTTCATGTAGTCGGCGGTGACCCCGCCGCCACCGGCGGCCGGGTATCGGAAGGAGCCATCGGCGGCGAAGGCACGATCGGTGATCATCAGCGGGATATCCCGCCCGCCGCGGGGCAACGGCAACGCGTCTTCCTCGTCGTCACGGACCAGGTGGAATCCGGCCAGGCCGCGCCACACAGCGGCACCGGTATAGCCCATGCGGTGGTCGTGGTACCACAACGTCGCGGCGCGCTGGTTCATCGGATAGACGTATTCGCGCTGTCCGACGACGCTATTGCGGGCCATGTCCTCGGCGGCCGTTTGACCGGACTGCGGAAGGATGAAGTCGGTCGGGTACCCGTCGTGGTCTTCCGGGGTGTGCCCGCCGTGCAGGTGCACCACAACCGGTGCCGGCAGGGCGTTGCGGTGCCGCACGACGGTGCGCCTCCCGGATCGTGAAGTGATGGTGGGGCCGGGAAAGCTCGTGTTGTAAGTCCATGCGGCAGTGGTCAACCCGGGCAGGATGCGCAATTGCGTGACCTGCTGGGTGATCTCGTAGTAGTCGGTGAGGGCATCGGTGCTCACCGGCGCCAACTCCTCCGGGATCGGCAAAGGGACTTGATAGCGGTCGGGCACTCTGGCCTGACTGCGCAGGAGCCGCCCCGGCTCCGCGGAGCCCAACAGCGCGCCGGCCAACGGCCAACTGGTCGCGACGAATCCGATCCCCGTCGCGGCGGCGCCCAGCCGCAACGCGCTACGCCGATTCACGAATCACATCCGGGCGTGGTGACGGCGAGGGTGCGGTCAGCGGCAAGCGCCATACCGATGCCGTCAGCTGAAGGATTCCCACGATCAACAGCACCCCGAGCGGAACGTGTAGGCCCGTCAGCCGCAATTCGCCAGAGGCGAACTCGGCGACGAAGAGGATGGTCACCAGCGCCCCTACCGCTATCGGCCATCGCGGCCCGCCCGTCCGGTTCACGATCACCAGCACCGCCACCTGAACGACGGAAAGCACCGTGGTCACTTTCGCGCCGGCCGAGTGCAGCAGCAACGCGTTGTACTGCCCGCCAAGGAAACTGCCGGCGAACACGGCTTGGGCCAACGCGAGGACTGCCAAGGTCGCGCTAGTGGCACGGGCGACCACGCGGGGCCAGCGTCGGCCGTGCTCTCTTGCGTCTGTCATGGTCTTCCTCCGTAAGTCGTCGTCGGACTACTCAGGAATTGACGACGAGACGGGCCGGCAAAAAGTTACGCCCGCATGTGTAACTTCCGGCGCCGTTGACCCGTCCTTGTATGCGGGTTGCTGGTGACCCGCTTCAACCGATTCCGGGCCCACCGCAACGGGATACGCAGAAGGAGCAGTGATGTCGAACCCGACGCCCCCGCGCTGGCTGAAGCCGATGAACAAGTTCATGATCGCGATGCAAAGGCTCGGCATACCTACCGGGCCACCCATGGTTTTGACCGTGCCGGGACGCAAAACGGGCCGACCGCGCAGCACCCCGATGACACCGTTCACGCTCGACGGCCAGCTCTATGCCGTGGCGGGATTCCCCGGCGCCGATTGGGCGCGCAACGCCCGCGCCGCCGGGACGGGAACGCTCGGCAGGGGCCGAAAGACGCGGCGCGTCGCCATAACCGAGCTGACCGCCGAGCAAGCCCGCCCGGTATTGCGCCAATATCCGATCGAAGTGCCGATCGGCGTCGGGTTCCTGAAACGTTCCGGCCTGGTGCGTCAGGGCAATCCGGAAGAGGTCGAAGCGCTGGCCGGCCGCATCGCCGTGTTCCGGCTAGACCCGATCCCCGCGAACTGACGCCGGGCGATGCCCCGATTGATCGACCACTAAGGAAGCAACATGCACGCCGCATACCTCGTCGTGACAATCTTTGCCATCGGTCTCAACGGATTCTCCGGCGTGAGCGCGCTGGTCCACTTCGCACCGATCATCCCGCCCATGCAGCGGGCCGGGGTGCCGGTGTCGTGGCTGACGTTTCCCATCGGCACCATGAAAACCCTGGGCGCCCTTGGGCTTATCGCCGGCCTATGGATTCCGCCCATCGGCATCGCCGCGGCGGCCGGACTGATCATTTTCTTCGTCTGCGCGATGTACACCCATGTGCTCGCCAACGATATCTCCGGCCAGTTCGCATTCGCCGGATTCCTGCTCGCCCTCAACGCCGCGACCTTCGCGCTCACGGCGGTCGCCCACCCGGTGTACATCTAGAACCGCTGGGCTCTATCGCTCACGAAGGCTCAGGCGAAAAGAACGCGCGCATCGCCGCCGCGTACGCGGCCACGTCCTGGGCGCCCATCAACTCCCGCGCGGAGTGCATCGCCAGCTGCGCGGCACCCACGTCGACGGTGGGGATGCCGGTCCGCGCCGAGGCCAGCGGCCCGATCGTCGACCCGCACGGCAGGTCGGCGCGGTGCTCATAACGCTGCAGCGCGACCCCGGCCTGCTGGCAGGCCAGCGCGAAGGCCGCGGCGGTCCGTCCGTCGGTGGCGTAACGCAGGTTCGGGTGAACCTTGAGCACCGGCCCGGCGTTGGCCTCGATCAGGTGGCCGGGCTCGTGCCGCTCGGGGTAGTTGGGGTGCGTGGCGTGCGCCATGTCGGCCGACGCCAGCAACGAGTCGGGCAGCCGACGTAGGAAATCCTCGCGGGTGCCGCCGGCCGCGAGCACGATCCGCTCCAGAACCGTGCCGAGCAGGTCTGACTGGGCGCCATGGTCGGAGGAGGACCCGACCTCCTCGTGGTCGAAGAGCACCAACACGGGCAGGAAACCCCGCGGCTCGGCGGCCAACAGCGCCTCCATCCCCGCGTAACAACTGGCTTGGTTGTCCAGCCGGGGCGCGCTGAGCAGGTCGCCTCCGGCGCCGACGATGGTCGACGGGGTCAGGTCGTGGGTCATCAGATCGGCGGCGAGCACGCCGGTCGGGTCCACCCCGGCGCGTTCGGCGACGTAGTCGACAAACGACTTGGTGTCCGCACCGACGCCCCAGACCGCGTTGACGTGCCGCTGCGGATCCAGCGTCAGCGATTTGCGGTCCTCCGCGAGGTGAATGGCCAGCTGCGGCACCCGCAGAATCGGCTCGTCGATCCGGACCAGCCGGTGCTCGATCCCAGCGCCGGCGCGCAGCGACAACCGTCCGCTGATACCCAGGTCGCGATCGAGCCAGGAGTTCAGCCACGCCCCGCCGTAGGGCTCGAGCGCCACCACGCGCCAACCGGCGACCACCCGGTCCGGGTGCTGCTTGACCCGCAGGTTCGGGCTGTCGGTGTGCGCGCCGACGATGCGGAACGGACCGTCGGCCCCCTCGGAATTCCAGGCGACCAGCGAGCCGGCCCGCACCGTGAAGTAGCGGCCCGGTTCCTCCGGCCAGCGTTTAGCCTCGCTCAGTTCGGTGTACCCGGCGGCCGTCAGCCGCGCGGCCACCGTGGCGCAGACGTGAAATGGCGACGGAGAAGCGTCGATGAAATCGCAGAGGCCTGCGGCGCTGGCCGACATGATGATCATCATGGCTTCCGGCGCTCACCGTCGCCACGCTAGGTCCCATTGCGCGGCTCCTTGATCGCGCCCTTCCGGCGCTCACCGTCGCCACGCTAGGTCTCATTGCGCGGCTCCTTGATCGCGCCCTTCCGGCGCTCACCGTCGCCACGCTAGGGTCGCCCATGTGCCTCCCGTCCAGCCGCAGCCGATCCTCGAGCCGTTGACGCCCGCGGCGGTCTTCCTGGTGGTGACGATTGACGAGGGCGGAGAAGCCACGGTGCATGATGCGCTGCCCGACATTTCCGGGCTGGTGCGCGCGATCGGGTTTCGCGAGCCGCCGAAACGGTTGTCGGCCATCGCCTCCATCGGCTCGCACGCCTGGGATCGTTTGTTCTCGGGGCCGCGTCCCGCCGAGTTGCACCCGTTCGTCGAACTGACGGGCCCGCAGCACACCGCTCCGGCCACGCCGGGGGACCTACTGTTTCACATCCGGGCCGAGAGCCTGGACGTCTGCTTCGAGTTGGCCGACCGCATCCTGCGGTCGATGGCGGGCGCCGTCACCGTCGTCGACGAGGTGCACGGATTCCGCTATTTCGACAACCGCGACCTGTTGGGCTTCGTCGACGGCACCGAAAACCCGGACGGCCCGCTGGCCGTCAGCGCCACCGCCATCGGCGCCGAGGATCCCGAATTCGAAGGCTCGTGCTACGTGCACGTGCAGAAGTATCTGCACGAGATGTCTTCGTGGAACTCGTTATCCGTCAACGAGCAGGAATTGGTGATCGGCCGCACCAAGCTGGAAAACCTCGAACTCGACGACGACGAGAAGCCGGCCAACTCCCACATCGCCCTCAACGTCATCACCGACGAGGACGGCACCGAGTTGAAGATCGTGCGGCACAACATGCCCTTCGGTGAACTCGGCAAGGGCGAGTACGGCACCTACTTCATCGGGTATTCCCGTACGCCACGGGTCACCGAACGCCTGCTGCGCAACATGTTTCTGGGCGACCCGCCCGGCAACACCGACCGCATCCTGGAATTTTCCACCGCGGTCACCGGCGGTCTGTTCTTCTCCCCAACCGTCGACTTCCTCGACGATCCACCGCCACTTCCGGCAGCGCCGGTAGCGGAAACACCTGCGGCACAAAACGGCTCACTTGCGATCGGCAGCCTGAAAGGAACAGCTTCATGAACAACCTCTACCGCGACCTGGCACCGGTCACCGACGCCGCTTGGGAGGAAATCGAGACCGAGGCGGCCCGGACCTTCAAACGCCATGTCGCCGGGCGGCGGGTGGTCGACGTCAGCGAGCCGGGCGGGCCGGTCACCGCCGGCGTCAGCACCGGGCGATTGATCGACATCGCTTCGCCCTCCGAAGGCGTCGAGGCTCACGTGCGAGCGAGTAAACCCCTTGTCCGGCTTCGCGTTCCGTTCACCCTGTCGCGTTACGAGATCGACAACGTCGAACGGGGCGCCCAGGACTCCGACTGGGACCCGGTCAAGGAGGCCGCCAAGAAGCTGGCGTTCGTGGAAGACCGCGCCATCTTCGAGGGATACGCCGCCGCCTCGATCGAGGGCATCCGGTCCGCCAGCTCGAACAAGGCGCTGACCCTGCCGGCCGATCCACGCGAGATTCCCGACGTCATCACCCAGGCCATTTCCGAGTTGCGGCTGGCCGGCGTCGACGGCCCGTATTCGGTGCTGCTGTCCGCCGACGTCTACACGAAGGTCAGCGAGACCACCGAACACGGCTATCCGATCCTCGAGCACATCGACCGGCTGGTCCCCGGGGACATCATCTGGGCGCCGGCCATCGACGGTGCCTTCGTGCTGACCACCCGCGGTGGCGACTTCGATCTGCAGCTCGGGACGGACGTCTCGATCGGATACACCAGCCATGATGCGGACACCGTTCAGCTGTATCTGCAGGAGACGCTGACCTTCCTGTGCTACACCGCGGAGGCGTCGGTCCCGCTGACGTCGTAAGGAATAAATGCCGGCGAGCCGCTGCTGACGGGGAGGCAAGTGAACTTCTTTTGAAGGCAGGGTTCGATGGCAGCAACGATGGCCGGGTCCACCGCGTTAGTGACTGGAGCGACCTCCGGCATCGGCCGCGAAATCGCGATACAACTGGCCGAACGCGGGGTCGAGGTGATTGTGCACGGGCGCAGCGCTGAACGCGGCGCAAAGACGGTGCGCGATATCGAAAACACAGGCGGCAGCGCACGTTTCGTCGCAGCCGATCTCAATGACGGCGACGATGTGCGCCGCCTGGCCGCCGAGGCGGGAGCGGTCGACATTCTGATCAACAACGCCGGCATCTACCGGTTCGGCGCGACCGCGGACACCGACGATGCGGCGTTCGACGAGCACGTGAACGTGAACCTGCGCGCCCCGTACATTTTGGTCCAGCAACTAGTCCCGGGCATGGTCGAGCGCGGCGGCGGCGCGGTGGTCAACGTGAGCACCGTCGCGGCCTCGGTGCCGGCGAGCGGTGCGGGTATCTACGGCGCAACCAAGGCCGGCCTGGAGCAGTTCACGCGGGTCTGGGCGGACGAATTCGGCCGGTCGGGCGTCCGAGTCAACGCGTTGGCCGCGGGGCCGACGGATACCCCTGGAGTCGCCGTCATACCGGGCATGCTGGAAGCCATTGGCGCCACCACCGCGCTGAAACGGCCGGCCGAGGCGAGCGAAATCGCAAGCGCGGTGCTGTTTCTCGCGTCAGCCGCCGCAAGTTACGTCAACGGTGCGGTGTTGCAGGCTAGCGGCGGCCAGCGCGCAATTACCGCCTGAGGCAGTGCTTTTCGTCACAGGTCGAGCACCAGATCGCTGGCCGGGGCCGCCGAGCACACGAGCACGGACCCCTGCTCGGGCGGCTCCAGAGGTTGCTGGACGTAGGTGGCGCTCCCCGCGACCACTGCGGTGACACACACGTGACAGACGCCGCTTCTGCAGGAGAACCGGGTGGGCACGTCGCATGCTTCGGCCAGCTCGAGGATGCTTCCGTATTGCGATGACCAGGTGACCGTCAAACCGCTGCGGGCGAACGTGATTGACGGACCCGTTCCCGGTGGTCCCGCCGGAAGATGTGGGGGCTGGCGGGGGCCGTCGTCGACGATGCCCGGGTTGATCGGCGGCAGCGCACCGAAGAGTTCGCTATGGATGCGCTCGGGGGCAAGACCGCCGGCCGCCAGGGCCTCGCGCATGTCGGTCATGAATTGGGTTGGGCCGCAAAGGTAGGCGGTGACGTCGGCCGGAATTCCCAGCTCCGCAATGGCCGATCGGTCCAACCGCCCCTGCGTTTGGGTGTATAAGACCGACTGCCGAGAGCCCGGCAACGATCCGAGCAGTTCGGCGACCTCGGCTGCGAATGCTTGCGTTTCCTGATTGCGGGTGGTGTACACCCACCAGATGTCGCGGTCGCTGCCGGTCGCCGAAAGCGCATGCAACATCGCCAAGACCGGGGTGATCCCGATTCCCGCCGACATCAGCAACACGGGACCATCACCGTCGGTGAGGTAGAAGTCGCCCCGCGGGGCGGCGGCCTCGAGAACGGAGCCAACCGCGATGTGCTCGTGCAGCCAGCGGCTCACCAGACCGTGCTCTTCGCGTTTGACGCTGATGCGGTATTGCCCCGAGCCGGGCTCTCCGGACAGGGAGTAACTGCGCAGCGGCGCCGGTGCGCCGGCGGGAACCCGCACGGTCAGGTATTGCCCGGGCAGCGGCGGCGGCAGAGCGACATGGTCGTCGCTGTCCAGTTGGATGGACATCACCTCTGGGCTTTCCCGGCGTACCGCAGTGACGCGCAAGGGCCTGAACCCGTCCCACGCCGGTTGTGTTGCAGGGGCCTCGGCCGCCGATTCCTGGTCCAACATGTCCCGGAACGATTGCTGCCAGCCGGGGCTGAGCGCGGGGACGTCGACGGCCTTGGGCAGCAGGGCAAGGTTCCGGTTCGGCAGGTACAACAAGGCGTCGACGTCGGCGACGCTGAGCTTGTGGCGACCACGTCGGGTCCGCACGATGTCGTCACCCGCGCGGACCCGTCCCTCGGTGATCACCCGGAAGTAGAATCCTGGGCGACGTTGGGAGACAAGCAGGTTCGGCATTCTGGGTTCGTTCATCCGCAGACCGACGCGGAAGCAGGTGACGCGGGGCTGGCTGACCTCGAACTCGGCTTCGCCGATCTGGTAGCGGTCGCCGATGCACACATCGGTGTCGGGCAGCCCGGTAACCGTGAAGTTCTCCCCGAAGTGGCCGGGTACAAGGTCGTCGCGACCCAAGTAGTTCTTCCAGAAGTCGTACGACTCGGTCTGGTACACCATGACGGCGCGCTGCTCACCACCATGGCCGGCCAGATCGCCCTGGCCGTCGCCGTCGATGTTCAGGCGGCGCACCATGACCGGGCCTTCGACCGGCGTTTTCCAGATCCCGGTGTAAACCGTCTTGTCGTGCCACTGCACGCTTTTCGGCAAGCCGACGTTCACCGAGACCAGCTTGCCCACGGTGTCACCTCCGGGCCCGGCAAGTGGGATAGCCAGCCCACAATATTCTCCTCCGGCCCGAAGGGCAACCCGAGGCGGGACTGTCGCACCAGGCTTGCTCTGGTGCATACTGGGTTGCATAACCCATAATCGTCAATGTTTCGAGGGTGAAAACCCTTAAGGGGGAACCATGCCGGCAGTCCATCATCGATACGCCACCGTCGACGGTCACCGGCTTTTCTTCCGCGAAGCGGGCGACCCGAACGCTCCCGCGCTGGTGCTGCTGCACGGGTTTCCGACCAGCTCCTACATGTTCCGGCATCTAATTCCTGCGCTCGCCGACCGCTACCATGTCGTCGCTCCGGATCACCTGGGCTTCGGGCTTTCCGATGCGCCGTCCGTGCGGGAATTCGACTACACCTTCGACGCGCTGACCGGCCTCACCGCGGAGCTTTTGCACTCGATCGGCATCCACAGATACGCCATCTACGTCCAGGACTACGGCGCGCCGATCGGCTGGCGGCTGGCGATACGCGACCCGTCGGCGATCACGGCGATCATCACCCAGAACGGCAACGGCTATGACGCGGGATTCGTCGACAGCTTCTGGAAGGTTGTGCAGGCCTACCAACGCGAACAGACTCCCGACACCGAGGCGCCGGTACGGCAGTTCCTCACGCTGGAGGCAACCCGGTGGCAGTACCTCACCGGGGTTCCCGACGAGACGCTCGTCGACCCCGACTCCTGGCAGCACGACTACGCCCAGATATCGCGACCGGGTAACGACCTGGTGCAGCTGAAACTGTTGCGCGACTACGCCACCAATGCGCCGCTCTACCCCCGTTTGCACGAATACTTCCGCGCCACCCAGGTTCCGCTGCTGGCGGTGTGGGGCCGCGGGGACGAAATCTTCGGCCCCGCCGGTGCGGAGGCGTTCGCCGACGATCTCCCGAATGCCAAGATCCACCTGCTCGACGGTGGTCACTTCCTGCTGGAGTCCGCACTGGACCAGGTCGCCGCGCTGATCCGCGACTTCCTCACCACGGTCGACATGACCGGCTGAGGACCCGTTGGCGTCGCGCCATCAATGGGTTGGATATCCCATAGTTCCGGCTGCTCGCGAGTTAGCCTGACGCGATGGCTAGTCCCGACGTTCAAGATGAACAACGCTTGACCGCCAAGGGACGTGCCACCCGCAATCGCATCTTGGAAGCGGCCGCCCAATTGATCGTCACCGAGGGCCTGTCCGCGTCGAACATGGAAAACGTCCGCAGGGCGGCGTCGGTCAGCGGTTCCCAGCTCGCCCATTACTTCACCGACAAGAGCGCTCTGATTCGCGCGGTCATCCGGCGTCAGATCGGGGTGGTTCTCGACTTTCACCGACAGCCCAAGCTCGGAGGTCTGACGTCGTTCGACGACTTCGAGCGGTGGATCGACCTCAACATGCGATACCTCAGGCGCATCGGGTTCTGCGGCACGCCCACCTATCACGCGCTTGCGGCGCAATTGGCGAAGTCGGACGACTCGACGCGCGAAACGCTGGCGGCCGGCTATTGGCAGTGGGTCGAGCTGCTCGAAGCGGCGATCCAGCGAATGAAGCGTGACGGCATCTTGGTCAAAGAGGCCGATCCTCGACGGTTGGCGTTGGTCATCGTCGCCGCTCATCAGGGCGGCGGCACCTTGGCCTTCACCTACCGGGCGGAATGGCCGCACGCGGACGCGGTTCGCTTCGCGATCAACTATCTGCGCAGCTTCGCCACCGATCCCAATGAGCGGGTCGCCCGACCCCCGCCGCGTCGCCGGCGTCACTCACGGCCCACGATGAGTGATGGTGGGCCGGTACGATTCACCCGCAAGGGACTGGCGACTCGCGCGCGCATCGTCGAGGTCGCCGCGCGTCTCATGTTCGAGCGCGGCGTCGCCAACACCAGCATCGAGCAGGTGCGGCGTGCGGCCGGGGTGGGCGGTTCCCAGATCGCGCACTACTTCCGGGACAAGCGCGACTTGACCCGTCAGGTCGTTGCCAGCCGCCGCTCCGACGTCCTGGCCTTCCACGCCCAGCCGTCGATGGGCGCCCTCGACAGCATTGACACCCTGCAGGCATGGGCCGACGCCTGCATCGCCGACATCGACGCCGTATACCGCGTAGGTGGTTGCGTCTACGGATCTTTGGCGGGCGAGCTGATCGACGCCGACGACGAAATTCACGCCGAGCTCTCCGACGGCTACGACCAGTGGATCGAGCTCTTCGAGGCGGGCCTCACGGCGATGAGTCAGCGGGGCGATCTGCGGTCCGACGCAGACCCGCGACATCTGGCGGTGTCGCTGGTCGTCGCCCATCAGGGCGGCGCGATGTTGACGTACGCCACCGCAGATCCTGAGCCGCTGCGGGCCGCCGTCAACGCCGCCGTCACCTATGTCCGCTCGTTCACCCCGCAGAGGCGCAATAAACGATCTGCACCGGCGCGGTGTCGCGGGACGTAAGGACGCCGGCTGCACTGGACAGATTGGGATGAGTAGCCCATAATAATTGGGTCAGCCGGCCCATTCAGTTCCTGCTGACAGCCGCGTAGCATTGGTGCAGTCCGGCTTCGCGCGTCGGTTTGCCAAGCCGGACTAACGATTTGGGGAGGGCCGCAGCACTGTCCGCCACCGATCACCCCGCGCTCACCAGCTCGCCCGCAGTGGTACGCGAGCGGCCCGGCGGCGAAACCATGCGCGCGATCATCCTCAAGGGGTTCGGCGGTCTGGACAGCCTGGTCTACGCCGACATCCCCAAGCCGTTGCCAAAGGACGGCGAAGTCGTGATCGAAGTCAAGGCGTTCGGCATCAACCACGCCGAGATGCACATGCGCCGGGGAGAATGGGCTCAAGCCGCGGAAGTCAGCGGCATCGAATGCGTCGGTGTCGTTGAGTCGTGTCCCGGTGGCGAGTTCCCGGTGGGCGCCAAGGTCGCGGCGTTGATGGGCGGCTTGGGAAGAACGATCAATGGCAGTTACGCGCAATACACCCGCGTCCGGGCGACGAACGTCGCCCTCATGGAAGCCGATCTGCCGTGGGCGGATTTGGCGGCGATGCCCGAAACCTACGCGGTCGCTTGGACATGCCTTTTCCGCAACCTCAACCTGAAGGCCGGGCAGACGCTGGTGCTGCGCGGTGCGACATCGTCCCTTGGTCAGGCGGCGCTCAAGCTGGCGGTCGGTGCGGGGGCGCGCGTCGTCGCCACCACGCGGAACCGCGGCCGGTTCGCCATGTTGGAGGAGCTGGGTTCATCGCGCGTAGAGCTGGAAAGACGTGATTTGGCCGCCCACATCGCCGAAAGCAAGCGGATCGACGCCGTCCTGGACCTGGTCGGCAACAGCACCATTCTGGACTCCCTCGACATGCTGCGCCGCGGCGGCACGGCCTGCCTTGCGGGATGGCTGGGCGGCCTCGAGCCCATCGGGGATTTCAACCCGTTGCTTCGCATGGCCAGCGGTGTCAACTGGAATTTCTTCGGCAGCTTCGTCTTCGGGACTCCCGGATTTCCGCTGTCGGATGTTCCCCTGCAAGACATCGCGCGACAGGTAGCCGAGGGCACGCTGCAAGCCAAGCCGTCTCGCGTATTCAGATTCGACCAGATTCGCGAGGCGCATCAAGCGATGGAAGCCGGAGAGGCCGGCGGCAAGATGGTCGTTGTGATGCAGTGAAGCGACCTGCTGCGCAAGGGGTTTCAAGCGAAAGGCATGGATATGGGGCTGGCATGGCAGCAAGGCCCGCTGGCCACGGGATCGGTGGGGCACTTTCTGACTCAGCAGCCGTTGCCGGCGCGACTGTTGTACGCCGAGCCGCTGCGGAGACGCATGCGAGTTCGCCTCGCCGACAGGTGGGTCGCCGACAGCCAGGATGTGGTGCTGCTACACGAGCCGGGCCGTTATCCGGTTGCCTACTTCCCGGCCGGCGATATCGAGGACGGAGTCCTGCTGGCCGAGGACCGGCTGACGCAGCATAAGGACCTGGGCGACACACAGTGGTTCAGCGTCAAAGTTGCAGAGCGAGAAGCGAGCCACGCGGCATGGCAACACACCGCGCTGCCGCCACACGCCTCGGTACTCGACGGGCGCCTGGCATTCGCTTGGCGCGCCATGGACGCCTTTTATGAAGAGGACGAGCGGATCGTCGGGCATGCCGCGGACGCCTATCACCGGATTGACATCAGGTCCACATCAAGGCATCTCATTGTTCGTGACGGCGGCCGGGTGATTGCCGATACTCGGCGCCCGCTCGCCTTGTACGAATCCGGTTTTGCGCCACGCTGGTACGTGCCACGTCCCGATATCGACGAGTCTGCCCTTGAACTCGTTGACACTCAAACCTTTTGCCCCTACAAGGGAATTTGCTCCTACTACGACATCGGCGGCCGCAAGCGCGCAGCGTGGTCCTATCGGAACGCCTGGCGTGAGGTGACGCGCGTTACCGACCTGGTGTCCTTCGAGCCGGACAAAATAGACGTATATCTCGACGGCAGACAGCTGCAGCTCGAGCCTGGCCAGACCGTCATCCCCCACGGTGTCGACCGCGGGCTCGACACAGACGAGGTCTTAGGCGAGAACCCAACCGGCACAACGTCATGATGGCTTCCCTGGAAGTGGTCGTTTTGCCCGTGGCGGATCCCGATCGCTCGCTGCGGTTTTACCGCGACCGGGTCGGCTTCCATCTCGACGTCGATTACGCCCCAACGCCCGACTTCCGGGTAGTCCAGCTGACACCCGATGGATCGCGCACCTCAATCCAATTCGGCGTCGGCTTGACCGACGCTACACCCGGTTCTCTGCGGGGCCTGTATCTGGTTGTTGACGATATCGAGCGTTGCCGGGCGGAGCTGGTCGATCGCGGTGTGGTCGTTAGCGCCCTCCGGCACAAGGACACCGAGGATGGTTGGCGCGGCGGGTTTCGTCCCGGTCCGGATCCTGGTCGCGCCGACTATGCGAGCTTCGCGGATTTTCGCGATCCCGACGGCAATGCCTGGGTGCTGCAGGAACGAAACCACCAGTCGGCCTAAGGAGACGTCATGGTCACGAGGAAAACCAGCGCGGACCGGGTGGGAGCGTTCTCCGACGGTGTGTTCGCGGTGCTCATCACAATCTTGGTGCTCGAGCTCAAACCACCGACCGCGCACAGCTTCGGAGCTCTGCTACCGCTATGGCCCACGGGTTTGAGTTACGTGGTCAGCTACTTGTTCATCGCGATCGTGTGGGTCAACCACCATCACTTGCTCAGTTACGCGGAGCTGGCGACACCGCGGCTGGTGTGGTCGAATTTCGCGCACCTGTTTTCCGTGTCGCTCATTCCGATCACCACCGAGTGGATCGCCGACAGTCGGCTCGCGGCCGCCCCGGTGGCCTTGTACGCGTTCGTCTTCGTTCTGGTCAACGTCACCTATCTGGCGCTGTGCCGAGAATTGGTCGATAGGCCCGCTCACGAGGACCTCACCGACCGGATGCGCAGGCTGATGCGGATGAGGTCGTTCATCACGGTCGGCGTATTCACGACAGCCGGTGTGGCCGCGCTGTGGTGGCCGTTGCTCGGAATGACTTTAATTTGTCTGTGTTTGATCGGGTATCTACGGCCCGACGTTCCCACACTGAAGAACGTCGAGGCCTAGCCATGCCCACACCGAACGTCCTGGTCTTCGACGTCAACGAGACGCTGCTGGACATCGCTTCACTGGCACCGCTTTTCGTCGACCTATTCGGTGACGAGCGGGTGCTTCGCGAATGGTTCGCCCAGCTGATCATGTACTCGATGTCGGTGACCCTGGCGGACAATTACGTGACCTTCTCCACGCTCGCCCAGGGCGTGCTGCGCATGGTGGGCGACATGCGCCACGTCGACGTCTCCGACGACGACCTGGACCGCCTCAAAACCGGCCTGCTCACCATGCCGGCGCACCCGGATGTCGCGCACGGGCTGACCGCGTTACGCGACGACGGCTTTCATCTGGTGACGCTGACCAATTCGCCACCCAACGCTGACGGGCCGACGGCATTGCAGAATTCCGGCCTGGCCGAATTCTTCGAACAGCAATTGAGCGTCGACGCCCGCCGCGCCTTCAAACCGGCGCCTGCCGTGTACCGGTACGCGTGCGAAACACTCGGGGTGGCGCCGGCCGACTGCATGATGGTGGCCGCGCACCCGTGGGATCTCCTCGGCGCCCAAAACGTCGGCTTCCGCGCTGCGCTCATCGCGCGGCCGGGCAATCCACCGCTGCCGGTCGAGGGTCTGCCCCAACCTGACCTCGTGGTGGGCGACATGCGTCAGTTGGCCCGTGAACTCACCCAACTGCGAGACACCGGAAGGACCGACAGTGGCAGCAGATAAGGAACGGGATTTTGACGTCGTCGTTCTCGGTGCCGGTCCGGTCGGTCAGAATGCCGCGGAACGCGCCCGGGCAGCGGACCTGAGCGTCGCGCTGGTCGAACGCGAACTCGTCGGCGGCGAATGTTCCTACTGGGCCTGCGTGCCCAGCAAAGCCATGCTTCGACCGGTGATCGCCGTCTCGGATGCCCGCCGGGTAGACGGCGCACGAGAGGCGGTCAGCGGACCGATCAATCCGTCAGGAGTGTTTTCTCGTCGGGACCGCTATGCCACCGACTGGGATGACAGCGGGCAGGCCGAGTGGGTGAGCGGAATCGGCGCCACCCTTGTGCGCGGCCACGGCCGGCTGGATGGCGCCCGCCGAGTCGCCGTCACCGCTTCCGATGGCCAGGTGACGGTGTTGACCGCACGGCACGCCGTCGTGGTTTGCACCGGAAGCCGACCGGTCCTTCCCGATCTGCCCGGCATCGAGGGCGCGAGGCCGTGGACGAACCGTCGAGCGACCGACAGCAGCTACGTCCCCGCGGCGCTCGCGGTCGTGGGGGCCGGCGGCGTGGGCGTCGAAATGGCCACCGCATGGCACGGATTGGGATCCCACGTGACCCTCCTCGCAAGGGGGACGGGCCTACTCCCACGGATGGAACCCTTCGTGGGCGAACTCATCCATCGTGGCTTGGCCGATGCGGGCGTGGACGTGCGCGTCGGCGTATCCGTGCGTGGATTGCACCGGTCAGACGGCGGGCAGGTAACGCTCGAATTGGATGACGGCTCCGAATTACAGATGAGCGAGGTGCTTTTCGCGACGGGCCGCGCGCCACTGACCGACGACATCGGCCTTCAGACCGTCGGCCTGAACCCGGGCGACTGGCTGGACGTCGACGACACATGCCGAGTCCGTGCGATCGAGGACGGGTGGCTCTACGCGGCGGGCGACGTCAATCACCGAGCGCTGCTGACACATCAGGGCAAGTACCAGGGCCGCATCGCGGGCGCGGCGATCGGTGCGCGCGCGGCGGGCACCGCATTGGACACCGCGCCGTGGGGAAGGCATGCCACCACCGCCGATCATTACGCCGTGCCGCAGGCGTTCTTTACCGATCCGGAAGCTGCCGCCGTCGGTCTGACGGCGCGGCAGGCCGAGAGGGCGGGGCTCCGGGTGCGCACGGTGGACGTCGAAGTCGGCGACGCGGTGAAGGGGGCCAAGCTCTACGCGGACGGGTACACCGGTCGGGCGCGCATGGTGGTCGATATCGATCGGGCATGTCTACTCGGGGTCACGTTGGTCGGGCCAGGGGTCACCGAGATGCTTCATTCCGCCACCATCGCCGTCGCCGGCCAAGTGCCCATCGACCGCTTGTGGCATGCGGTCCCCTGTTTCCCGACGGTCAGCGAACTGTGGCTGCGGCTCCTCGAGGCGTATCGGGATGTGTCGGACCATAATTGACCCATGTCCACCGCAGACGGATTCCATCCGGATTTCGACAAGACGACGACGGCGGCCGCCCGCACCCGGGTGCACCACGTCAAGGCGTCGGATATCAGCTCCGACACCGCCCAATCGGAGGGACTCCGCCGCTTCGCGGCCCTCAGTGGCGCGACGGTGGGCGCCGAGAAGCTCTGGATGGGCGAGACCCACGCGATGCCCTCGACCGTTTCGTCCAACCACCATCACGGCGATTCGGAAACCGCGATCTATGTCCGCAGCGGGCACCCCGAATTCGTGTTTCACGACGGCACGCGCGAGGTGCGCATCGCGACTTCACCCGGCGACTACGTCTTCATCCCGCCGTACCTGCCGCACCGCGAGGAAAACCCCCACCCGACCACACCGGCCGAGGTGGTCATCGCGCGCAGCACCCAGGAGGCCGTCGTGGTGAATCTACCGGCCTTATATCCCATCAAATCCGTTCAGTAGACGGCGATCTCGACCAGATTCCCGTCGACGTCGCGGCAATAGTGCGAGGTCATCGATCCCAGGGCACCGGTTTTGGTCACCGGACCCGCGACGATGTGGACGCCGCACTCGAGCAGGTGGGCGCGCACCTCATCGGGGTTGCTTCGGGTGATGAAGCACAAATCCTCCGAACCGGCGGCTTCCACGGCTCCGGTGACCCAGTCCGGATCGTCGGCCAGGGCACCGACCGGCCGCAGATTGAGTTTCTGATCCCCGAACCGCAGAGCGATCCGGCCGGACGAGCCGAATGTCTCTCGCCGCATGCCGAGCACCCGCTCGTACCAGGCCGCGGTCTGCTGGACGTCTTTGCAGTTCAGCACGACGTGATCGATGCGCTCCACCCCGAACCCCATGCTCGGCTCCCCTGCGGCTGGACGAAATCGTTGGCGTCAGGGTAATCCGAGCGACCGCCCGCCGCCCTCGGTCGTGTCGAGGAGCAGCCCCCGCTCAGCAAATTCTCAACTGATTCTTCGGTGCCTCATGGCCTGCCTCCCAGCATCCGCAAAGCCACTGGCCGCAGCATGTTTTCATGGCGAAAGAGCCCACCTGCGCGAAGCTGGTCGAGCGTTACCTGCGCACCCGCGGGCGACGCTACTTCCGTGGCCACCACGACGGTGAATACTTCTTCGTCGCCAACGCCCACTCGTCCGCCTCGAGGCGCCTGCACGTGCATCTCGAGATCTCACCCGAGCACGGCGACGTGCTGATCATTCGGGTGATGCCGGCCTGCTTTTTCCCTGCCTCCGAACGCCCGTGGCTGACGCATTTCTCGGATACGTGGAACCGCCAGGAGCGCGAGGTGACCGCGATCGTGCACGGGTCCTCCGACCCGCAACGGATCGGCGTAGTGGCGCGCAGGTCGCACTGGATCCGCGACACCGTTTCCTTCGAAGATTTCAGCGCCTTTGTCGACCGCACCATCGCGGACGCGATCGACCTCTTCGGCGACTTGAGCCCCGCCGCCGAACTGCCTACGGCGCACCCCCTGGTGCGCGACGCCGGGTGACCCGGCGTCCCAGCAAACGGATATGACATTCTTCTTTTTGGAGAGTAACCTATGTTGTGCAGGCGGCGGGTTTGAGATCTGCGTCACATCGGCAATCCACGGCAAATGGCGGGAACACGACAGCGGGGAGCCATGAAGGGCAACGGGGTTGAGGTGGCCGACAACCAGGAGACCACCAAGTGGGATCCGGCCTTCACCGAGCAGGTCGTCAGGGCAATCGGACCGGTCATCAAACGGTGGTACCGGGCCGAGGTGCGCAACATCGACAACGTCCCCTCCTCCGGTGGAGCGCTAGTGGTGTCCAACCACTCCGGCGGCATGCTGACCCCGGACGTGTTGATCTTCTCCCCGGCGTTCTACGAGAGATTCGGTTACGACCGCCCCGTCTACACGCTGGGCCACTACGGCCTCTTCCTGGGTCCCCTGGACGGCTGGCTGCGCCGCCTTGGGGTCATCGAGGCCAGCCGCGAAAACGCCGCCGCCGCCCTGCATTCCGGCGCGGTGGTGCTGGTCTTCCCGGGCGGCGACTACGACTCCTACCGGCCCACCTTCAGCGCCAACACCATCGACTTCAACGGCCGCACCGGCTACGTGCGGACGGCCATCGAGGCCGGGGTGCCGATCGTGCCCACGGTTTCGATCGGTGCCCAGGAAACTCAGCTCTTCTTGACCCGCGGCAACTGGATGGCGCGCAAATTGGGCCTGACCAAGGCGCGCATGGACATCCTGCCGGTCAGCTTCGGGTTCCCGTTCGGCCTCAGCGTGGTCTTCCCGCCCAACCTGCCGCTGCCCGCCAAGATCGTCACCGAGGTGCTCGAACCGATCGACGTCGTCGACCAGTTCGGTGACAACCCCGACGTCGACGAGGTGGACGCGCACGTGCGCGCCGTCATGGAGGCGGCGCTCAAGCGACTCGCCGCTGCGCGCCGGCTCCCCATCCTCGGCTGACCGACACCACCGATGGCCCGGGCCTGCACGCCATGCGAAAGCCTCCACACCACAAGCTGATTCCAGCGCCGGCGGGGAGAGGTGGCGCGTGAAAAGACTCAATGGCATGGACGCCATGCTGCTCTACAGCGAGACGCCCAACCTGCACACGCACACATTGAAAGTGGCCGTCATCGACCCCGGTGATTCGGAGTTCGGTTTCGAGGCGTTCCGCGGTCACGTGCGCCGCCGGCTGCACCTGCTGGAGCCGTTGCGCTACAAGCTCGTTGACATTCCCTGGCAGCTGCATCACCCGATGTGGCAGGAGGACTGCGAGGTCGACCTCGACTACCACCTGCGCCGGGTGCAGGTGCCCGCGCCGGGCGGCCGTCGAGAACTCGACGAGGTGATCGGCCGGATCGCCTCGACGCCGCTCGACCGCGACCGCCCGCTCTGGGAGTTTCACTTCGCCGAGGGACTCGCCGGCGGGCGGTTCGCCTTGGTGGGCAAGGTTCATCACGCGCTGGCCGACGGGGTGGCATCGGTCAACCTGCTGGCGCGCGCGATGGATCTCGAGGACGCCCCGACCGACGAACGTGAGAACGACGAAGCGGGCGTCACCGCCTCGCGGGCCGACCTGTTGCGGGCCGCCGCGCGGGACCATGTTCGGCAGATCACCGAACTGCCGGGTCTGATTCGGGACGCAGCGGTCGGAATGGCGCGGGTGCGCCGGCGCTCCAAGGAACGCGGGACCCACCCGGATCTGGCCGACGCGTTCGACGCCCCACCGACGTTCCTGAACCACGTGGTGTCGCCCCAGCGTCGATTCGCCAGCGCCACACTGCCACTCGCCGACGTGAAGGCCACGGCCAAGGCGCTGGGAATCACCGTCAACGACGCAATTCTGGCGATGGCGGCCGGCGGCCTGCGGACGCTGTTGCTGGCCTACGACGGCACCGCGGACCGGCCGCTCATCGCGTCGGTGCCGACGGCCACGGACAAGTCGGACCGGATCACCGGCAACGAGATCAGCGGTCTGATGATCTCGTTGCCGGTGCACATCGATGATCCCGCCGAGCGGGCCCGACTGGTGGCGCTGGCGACCCGAATTGCCAAGGAAGACCACGAGATCCTGGGCCCGCAGCTCTACGGCCGGATGATGGGTTACCTGCCGACCGCGGTCGCCCCGGCGGCCTTCCGCTGGCTGGGTCGGCGCGACGCCCCGAACAAGTTGATGAACGTCGCGGTCTCCAGCGTGGTCGGACCGCGCGAGCGGGGACATTTCGGCGGCGCCGCGGTCAGCGAGATCTACTCGACCGGCGTGCTCTCACCGGGCGCCCCGGTCAACATCACCGTGTGGAGCTACGTCGACCAGTTGGGCGTGGCCGTGCTCACCGACGACCGGACCTTCGACGACCCGCACGAGGCCACGGATGCCATCAGCGCGGCGTTCGCCGAGTTGCGGGCCGCCGCGGGAATCCGCGCCTAGACCGAAAGGGCGGCGTCCAGCACCGAATAGAACAGGCCCAGGCCGTCGTCGGAGGGCCCCGTCAACGCCTCGATGGCGTGCTCGGGATGGGGCATCAGCCCGACGACGCGGCCGTTGGCGGAACTGACGCCCGCGATTTCGTGCAGCGAGCCGTTGATGTTCTCGTGGTAGCGGAACACCACCCGGCCTTCGCCCTCTAGTTCCTCGACCACGTCGGCGGGGGCGACGTAGCGGCCCTCGCCGGACTTCAACGGCACCAGCAGGTCCGCGTCGGGTTCGAAGCGCGACGTCCACGCCGTCGAGGTGGACGCCACCCGCAGCCACACGTCACGGCAGACAAAGTGCAAACCCACGTTGCGGGTCAAGGCGCCGGGCAGCAATCCGGCCTCGCAGAGCACCTGAAATCCGTTGCAAATGCCCAACACTGGCATGCCCCGATGGGCGGCGGCCACCACCTCGCCCATCACGGGCGCGAAGCGGGCGATGGCGCCGGCCCGCAGGTAATCGCCATAGGAGAAGCCGCCGGGCACCACCACGGCGTCAACGCCCTTGAGGTCGGCGTCGGCGTGCCACAGGCTGACCGCCTCGGCGCCGACACGGCGTGCCGCGCGCGCGGCGTCGACGTCGTCCAGGGTCCCGGGGAAGGTGATGATGCCGATTCGTGCCGTCACTGCTTCTCCCGGCTGATCGTCCAGTCTTCGATCACGGTGTTCGCCAACAGCGATTCCGCTATCTCGGCCAGCGCCGAGTCGTCAACCGTGTCGTCCACCTCTAGTTCGAATCTCTTGCCCTGCCTGACATCTGAGATCCCCGGATGACCGAGTCGGCCCAGGGCGCCGACAATCGCCTGACCCTGCGGGTCGAGAATCTCCGCTTTGGGCATCACGTGAACGACTACCCGGCCCACCGGCGCTCCTCCTCAGGTTTGTTTCCGGGCCAACTCTACCGGCGAAACCGCAGCTCGGCCGTTACGGGCACGAGGCAATGTAGGCGTCACACAGGGGTGCGGTCATGGCGTTCAGCACCGGGTCGTCGGCCATCGCCGGCCACGGGACCTGCGGCGGACCCGACGACCAGAGGGTCAGTTCGCTGATCGTGCTGCTCGCCGGGTGGGCGACCAGGTAGGTGTGCATGACCACGGGTCCGCTGATCACGCCCGCCATCCGAGTCGTGTCGTCGCTGGTGATCGATGGTGACTGCAGCGGCGCCCGTTGCTGGCAGGTGCGCAGCGTGGCGACGGCATTGCTGAATACCGACGCCGCGATGGCGCCGCCGTTGGCCGTGTCGCCGCGCCAGTGCAGGATCTGCGCCTGCAGCTGCCACTGACCGTCCGGGTGGGCCACCGTGGCGCGGGCCACGACCGCCGAGTCGCGGGGGTCGCGCGGCACCGGGGGTGCGGAACAGAGCTCCTCGAACCGGAATCGCGGGCCGGGCGTCGCCCCGGTCACCTGCACCGCCACGTTCGCCAGCGCGGGCCAGCCGTAGACCGCGTCCAGCGGAATGGCGCGGCGCGGGATCCACGCGGAGTCGGGGATCTGGTCGCACACGGGTGGGCAGGCCTGGGGCTCGGCATGCGCGGGCACCACGACGATGAAAGCGAACGCGAGGCCGCCGACCACCACCATGGCCGCCAGGATCACCCGCATCGGCATCACTCTCCCGTCAGGGCACAATCGTAAACATGCAACTGACGCATTTCGGCCACTCCTGTCTACTTGCAGAATTTGACCACACGCGCGTGCTCTTCGATCCGGGAACCTTCGCGCACGGCTTCGAGGGCATAACGGGGCTGTCGGCCATCCTGATCACCCATCAGCACCCCGACCACGTCGACGTCGCCCGCCTGCCGGCCCTTCTCGAGGGCAATCCGGGCGCCGCCCTGTACGCCGATCCGCAAACCACCGCCCAGCTGGGCGCGCCGTGCCAGGCGGTGCACGTGGGCGACGAGCTACAGATCGGCGAGCTGACGGTGCGCGCAGTCGGCGGAAAACACGCCGTCATCCACCCGGAAATCCCTGTGATAGAGAACATTTCGTTTCTCGTGGGCGACGGCGGCCATCGCGCCCGGCTGATGCATCCCGGTGATGCGCTGTTCGTGCCCGACGAGCCGGTGGACGTTTTGGCTACGCCCGCGGCCGCCCCGTGGATGAAGATCTCCGAGGCCGTCGACTACCTGCGAGCGGTGGCACCCGAGCGCGCCGTGCCCATCCACCAAGGGATCATCGCCCCGGACGCGCGGGGCATCTACTACGGCCGGCTGACCGAGATGACCACCACCGACTTTCAGGTACTGCCCGAAGAGGACGCGGTCACCTTCTAGCGCGAGCAGACACAAGCGGCTAGGCGATGTCGTCGGCGACGCCGCGCCCCGCGGCCCGCCCGGAGAAGATGCACCCGCCCAGAAAGGTACCCTCCAGGGCGCGGTAGCCGTGCACGCCGCCGCCGCCGAACCCGGCCACCTCGCCGGCGGCGTACAACCCGGCCAGCGGCGTGCCGTCGGCCTTCAGCACGCGGGCGGCCAGGTCGGTTTCTATGCCGCCCAACGTTTTTCGGGTCAGGATGTGCAACTTGACCGCGATCATCGGCCCCGCCTTCGGATCGGTCAGCCGGTGCGGGGCCACGACCCGGCCCAGCCGGTCGCCCAGATACCCGCGCGCGGCGCGGATCGCGGTGATCTGGCCGTCCTTGCTGTACTTGTTGGCCACCTCGCGGTCGCGGGCGGTCACCTCCCCCTCGACGGTGGCGTAGTCCAGCGGCGACACGCCCGGCAGCTTGTTCATCGCGGTCACCAACTCCCGCAACGATTTTGCGCTGACGAAGTCCGCTCCGCGGTCGACGAACGCCTGCACCGGCCCCGGGGGGCCAGAGCGGGCACGGTTGCGCAGCAACTCGAGCACGCTGCGCCCGGTCAGATCCGGGTTCTGCTCCTGCCCGGACAGCGCGAACTCCTTCTCGATGATCCTGGCGTTCAGCACAAACCACGTGTAGTCGAACCCGGATTTGGTGATGTGCTCCAGTGTGCCAAGGGTATCGAAGCCGGGGTACAACGGCACCGGCAACCGCTTGCCGGTCGCGTCGAGCCACAGCGACGACGGCCCGGGAATGATGCGAATTCCATGCAGCGGCCAGATCGGGTCGTAGTTCGTGATGCCCTCGGTGTAATGCCACATCCGGTCGGGATTGATCACCCGCGCGCCGGCACGCTGCGAGATGCCGATCATCCTGCCGTCGACGTGCGCGGGCACACCACTGAGCAACTGCTCGGGAATGCGGCCCATCCGCTTGGGCCAATTCTTGCGCACCAGCTCGTGGTTGCCGCCGATGCCCCCGCTGGTGACGACCACCGCGGGCGCACGGAACTCGAACTGCCCCAACGCCGTTCGTGAGGAAGGCACCCCCCGGGGAGCGGCCGAGGGCTCCAGCACGGTGCCCCGGACGCCCGTCACCGCCCCACCCTCGACGATCAGCTCGTCGACCTGGTGGCGGTGCGCGAAGCGCACCGTCGAGCGGTCCCGCAACTGACGGGCGAAGATCTCGACCAGCGCGGGGCCGGTCCCCCAGGTGATGTGGAAGCGTGGCACCGAATTGCCATGCCCCTGCGCGTCGTAACCGCCGCGCTCGGCCCAGCCGACCAGCGGAAAAATCTTGAGCCCCCGGTCGCTCAGCCAACGGCGCTTCTCGCCCGCCGCGAAATCGACGTAGGCGTGCGCCCATTGACGCGGCCAATAGTCCTCGGGCCGATCGAACGCCGCGGTGCCCAGCCAGTCCTGCAGGGCGAGTTCGTGGCTGTCCCGGATGCCCAGCCGGCGCTGCTCGGGGCTGTCGACGAAGAACAGGCCGCCGAACGACCAAAAGGCCTGCCCGCCCAGGTTCGCGCTGTTCTCCTGGTCGAGAATCAGCACCCGGAGCCCGCGGTCCACCAGTTCACACGCCGCCACCAACCCCGCGAGTCCGGCTCCGACGATGATGGCGTCGGCGCCGAACACCGCGGCCGAAGAATCGCTCATGTCGGACCAGGGTAGTGCCCGAGCCCGCGGGCTCGAGGGGACGCTTCGTCAGGCCGCGTCGAGGATCGCCTTGTCGCGCACCCAGCGGTACACCGTCGGTGCGCAGCCGTGCATCAACGACAGATCGACGGCGTCCACCATCGCCTGCAGCGGGCCCGGTTTGCGCAGGTGGCGGGCGGCAACGGCGACCCGCACCACGCCGCCGCGGCGGGCGATCCGTTCGGCGGACAGCACCACCATGCGGCACCACCACGGTTCGGTGAGAAAGCCCTCCCCGATGCCGAGCACGCGGGAACGCACGGTGCTGTGCCGAACCAGGTCGGTGATCCCGTGCAGGTCGGCCAGAAGCCGAAAGCCGTTGTCCGGCAACGCCTTGACGACGCCTGGGGACACCACCCAGCCAGGCGCGGCGAACAGCCGGGTGCGCAGCCCAAGGTGCTCGAGCACCCGGTCGGCGGCCATCAGCCGCAGGTTGGCCTCGTGGGCCCGAAGGATGGCGAATTCGCCGCGGCGCTTCTTGGTGGCCGCGTCGTCGTAGCCGTGCAGCACGATGGCGTCGCCGGCCGATCGCCGGTTGGTCAGCCATTCGACGGTGCCCGGGTCGCGGTCGAGGCGGTAGTCACCGCTGAGCCGGGGAGCCACCAACAGCGACACCGGGACGTTGCGGGCATCCATTTGCGCGCAGAACGCCTCGACGTCACCGAGGGTGCGTTCGCCTATCCCCGAGACCGAGACGATCAATTTTCCAGCCACACCCGCAGTTTGACGATCTCAGGTGTCGGAATGGTGAAGGACACGCAGACGGCAGGCGTATATCGGTACCCGCCCTAAGGCACAGCAAACGGTTCCCAGAGGTCGGGGAATGCGATCGGTTCGATATGCTAAGCAACGCCATGGATCAGGCCCCGTACGCAGCGGCCGACACCCCGCTGCCCTACGTCCCCGCCCCGCAGCTGGGTGCGGGCGAGCGGGACTATCCCGACAAGCTCGACGCCGGACTGTTGCGGATATCCGGCGTGTGCATCCTGGCCACCGTCATGGCGATCATCGACGTCACCGTCGTCAGCGTCGCGCAACGCACCTTCATCGACCAGTTCGCCTCCTCGCAGGCCGTCGTCGCCTGGACCATGACCGGCTACACCCTGGCGTTGGCCACGGTCATCCCGGTCACCGGGTGGGCGGCCGATCGCTTCGGCACCAAACGGCTCTTCATGGGCTCCGTGCTGGCCTTCACACTGGGCTCCCTGCTGTGCGCGCTGGCCTCGAACGTCCTGCAGCTCATCGTCTTTCGGGCAGTGCAGGGCATCGGCGGCGGCATGCTGCTGCCGCTGGGTTTCATGATCATGACCCGCGAAGCGGGTCCCCGGCGGCTAGGCCGACTGATGTCGATCCTGAGCATCCCGATGCTGCTGGCGCCGATCGGCGGCCCCATCCTGGGCGGCTGGCTCATCGGCACGTCGAGCTGGCGGTGGATTTTCCTGATCAACCTGCCGATCGGAGTCCTCACCATCGTTCTCGCCGCGGTCGTCTTTCCCCGGGACCACCCGGCGCGGTCGGAGACGTTCGACGTGGTCGGGGTCCTGCTGCTGTCCCCCGGCCTGGCCACCTTCCTGTTCGCGGTGTCGTCCGTCCCGTACCGCGGCACCGTCGCCGACCGCCACGTGTTGATACCCGCGGCCGCCGGCCTGGCCTTGATCGCCGCCTTCGTCGCGCACGCGTGGCGCCGGGCCGATCACCCCCTGATCGACCTGCGCCTGTTCCGCAACCCGGTGCTCACCCACGCCAACATCGCGATGGTGGTGTTCGCCCTCGCTTTCTTCGGTGCCGCCCTGCTGCTGCCCAGCTACTTCCAGCAGGCGCTGCACCTGACGCCGATGCAGGCGGGCGTGCACATGATTCCCCAGGGGCTCGGCGCCATGCTGACGATGCGGCTGACAGGGCCGTTGGTCGACCGGCAGGGGCCGGGCAAGATCGTGCTGGTCGGCATCGTGCTGATCACTGCCGGCCTGGGCACCTTCGCGGTCGGCGTCGCCAAGCAGGCCAACTACGCGCCCACGTTGCTCGTCGCGCTGACGATCATGGGCCTTGGCATGGGTTGCACCATGATGCCGCTGTCCGTCGCGGCGGTGCAGGCGCTCGCCCCCCACCAGATCGCCCGCGGAACGACGCTGATGAGCGTCAGCCATCAGGTGGGCGGCTCGATGGGCACCGCGCTGATGTCGATGATCCTGACCAACCAGTTCATCCGGAGTGACAACATCGTCGCCGCGAACAAACTGGCGGCGTTGCAGGAGAGCGCCGCCCGCCTCAACCTCCCGGTCGATACCGCGGCCGTTCCGCGGCAGACACTGGCCCCCGACTTCTCGGCCCACCTGCTGCACGACCTCGCCCACGCGTACACGGCGGTATTCGTGGTGGCGGTCGTCTTGGTGTTGACCACGTTTATCCCGGCGTCGTTTCTTCCGAAGCAGCCGGCAACCCAGACAGTGGCGGGATAGCGCCGCCAACTTCCGATCGCGCCGGCGAACTCACCGGCGCGGGCACTCGAAGCGGGTATGGTGAAGCACGCGCAAACATCAAGCGGGTAGCGCGGGCCGTTGCTTCGGGGGGCGCCGCCGCCGATCGCTACGACGATCGGTGCAAGGGTCTCGGGTCGTTTTCCAAACAGCTCACGGGTACGGATTCGTCGGTCGAGCTGAGAACCTGAGCCGGCGCTGGCGGCAAAAGTGTAAAAGGAGCCGAAAAGCGAATAAGCATAAAAGCCGGTGGCGGCGGGAACAATCTCGATATGGTACCGACATGTTGAGCGACGCCACGGAGAAGCCACTTAGCGCGGCTTCCCGTGTGCCTTTGCCCGGTGTCCCGGTGCAACCGGACTCGGACGCCCGCGAATACCCCGACAAGCTCGACGCGAAGTTGCTCAAGATCGCCGGCGTGTGCGGCCTGGCCTGCGTGATGGCGATCATGGACAACACCGCCGTGGCCGTCGCGCAACGCACGTTCATCGCGCAGTTCAACTCGACCCAGGCCATCGTGTCCTGGACGATCGCCGGCTACATGCTGGCTTTCGCCACGGTGATCCCCTTGATGGGGTGGGCGGCCGACCGCTTCGGCACCAAACGGCTCTTCATGGGGTCGGTTCTGGCGTTCACCGCCGGCTCACTGCTCTGCGCGCTGGCGCCAAACATCTTGCTGCTCATCATCTTCAGGGTGCTGCAGGGCATCGGGGGCGGCATGGTGGTGCCCCTGAGCTTCGTCATCTTGACCCACGAGGCGGGCCCGAAACGCGTCGGCCGGCTGATGGCGGTAGGGGGAATTCCCATCCTGCTCGGCCCCATCGGCGGGCCGGTCTTGGGCGGCTGGCTGGTAGGCGCTTACGGCTGGAAGTCGATCTTCTTGATCAACATTCCGGTCGGGCTGGTAGCGGTGGCCCTCGCGGCGGTGATGTTCCCGAAGGATCGCCCCGCTCGGTCGGAAACCCTCGACGTCGTCGGGCTCTTGCTGCTGTCGCCCGGCGCGGCAATTTTCCTGGCCGGGGTGTCGTCCATCCCCGGGCGGCGGACGATCGCCGACAGCTACGTCCTAGGGCCGATGATCCTCGGCTTGGCGCTGATGGTCGCGTTCGCGTTCCACGCCTGGTATCGCGCCGACCATCCGCTCATCGACTTGAGGTTGTTCAAGAACCGCGTGGTCACCCACGCCAACATCACCTTGCTCGTGTTCTCCGTCGCCTTCGTGGGCACCGGGGTGCTTCTTCCCAGCTACTTCCAGCTCGTCCTGCACGAGACGCCGATGCAGTCGGGAATGCGCATGGTCCCGGTGGGGATCGGCGCCGTATTGACGCTGCCCTTTGCCGGCGCGTTCACGGACAAACACGGATCCGGCAAGGTGGTGCTGCTTGGGCTGCCGCTGATGGCGCTGGGCCTGGGAATCTTCACCTTCGGGGTCGCACGACAGGCCGAATACACCCCGATGCTGTTCGCCGGGTTGTTGATCATGGGCATGGGTATCGGTTGCACCACGACGCCGATCTCCTCGACGGTGCTGCAGGCGCTGAAGCCCAGCCAGGTCGCCCGGGGGACGACGCTGATCACGGTCAACCAGCAGGTCGGCGGCTCGATCGGGGCGGCGCTGATGGCCGTGATCCTCACCAACGAGTTCAACCGCAACGACCACATCCTCGCGGCCAACAAGCTGGCTGCGCTGCAGCAGGACGCCACCCACCGCGGGGTGCCGGTCGACCCGTCGGCGATTCCGCGCCAAAGCCTCAACCCCGATTTCGCGAGCGTCGTCAGCCACGGTCTTTCGCACGCCTACACGGTGGTGTTCGTGCTGGCCGTCGTGCTGATCGTGTCGACCATCATCCCGGCGGCGTTCCTGCCGAAAAAGGCGATGATCCAGACCCTCGACGCGTAACGCGCCCTACGCCTTGAACACCATCGTGGTGATGCGCCGCACCGCGTCCGCCGGGTCGGCCGCTCGAACCTGATCGCTGACGGCACCGTTGATCCAGAGCGTCGCGAAGCCGTGCACCAGCGACCATGCCGCCAACTGGGCGCCCGTGGGATCGGCTTGAGCGTCGGGATCCTCCAGCCTCGCCACCCCGCGGGCGAGTTCGGCCCCGGCGCCGGCCTCGGCGGCGATCAGTTCGGCATTCGACGCGTCGAGCAGCGACTTGTCGAACATGACCTCGTAATGGCCGGGGTGATCGATGGCGAAGCGCACGTAGGCGAGGGCCGCGTCGGCGAAGTCGCCCCGCGCCTCGATCAGCGCACCCGCTAGCAGCTGGAAACCCTCGATCGCCAGCGCGGTGAACAGGCCCCGCCGGTCGGTGAAGTGGTGCGCGGGCGCGGCGTGGGACACCCCCGCGCCCCGGGCCAGTTCGCGCAGCGACAGGCCGTCCGCGCCCCGCTCGGCAACCAGCCGGGCGGCCTCGGCCAGGATCACAGCGCGCAGGTCGCCGTGATGGTAGGTCGAACGTGGCATGTCACCAGCATACCGGCCAATCTTGACAGTGGCTAGATAGGCGCGATACGTTGACGGAGCCACAACTTGTCACTGCCTAGATTAGGAGGGTGTGATGGCACCCTTGATCGTGCTGTTAGCCGCCAGCCTCGTCGCTCGCCTTATCGGCTGGGCCGGCCTTTCGTATGTCAACAGCTGGACCGCTGCGATAGCCGTCGGCCTGGCCGCGATGTTCGTGTTGACCGGGATCGCGCACTTCGCCCCACCGATGCGGGCGGACCTGGTGGCCATCGTGCCGCCCCGCTTGCCGGCGCCGGGCCTGTTGGTCACCGTCACCGGAGTGCTGGAGCTGCTCGGCGCCGTGGGCCTGTTGTTGCCGGCCACCCGCGTCGCCGCCGCGCTCTGCCTGCTGGCGTTGATGCTGGCCATGTTTCCGGCCAACCTCTACGCGGCCGGAATGCCCGACCCACCCAAGTCGATGACGACGCGGCTACCCCTGCGGATCGCCGCCGAGATCGTCTTCCTGGCCGCCGCCACCGTGGTGGCCGTCGGCGGCAGCTAGCAACCAGGCGTATTGGAACGCGGTCTCCTGCCACGCCTTGTAGCGTCCGCTGACTCCCCCGTGCCCGGCGTTCATCTGGGTCTTCAGCAGGATCGGACTGCCGTCGGCGTTGGCATGCCGCAGGGCCGCCACCCACTTCGCGGGCTCCACGTAGTAGACCCTGGTGTCGTTCAGGGAGGTCATCGCCAGGATGGCCGGATACCGCTTGGCCTCGACGTTCTCGTAGGGCGAATATGACTTCATGTAGGCATAGACATCCTTGTCCTGCAATGGGTTTCCCCATTCGTCCCATTCGGTGACGGTCAGCGGCAAAGAAGGATCCAGGATGGTGGTCAGCGGATCGACGAACGGGACCTGGGCGAGGATTCCCGCGAAGAGGTCCGGTGCCAGGTTGGCGACCGCCCCCATCAGCAAGCCCCCCGCGCTACCACCCAGCGCGACCAGCTGATGCGGCCGGGTGACTCCGGTGTCCACCAAATGCCTTGCCACCGCCACGAAGTCGGTGAAGGTGTTCTTCTTCTCCAACAGCTTGCCGTGCTCGTACCACGGCCGCCCCATCTCACCGCCGCCGCGGACGTGGGCGATGGCGAACACCATGCCCCGGTCCAGCAGCGACAGCCGCGCAATGGAGAAGCTCGGATCGGTGCAGATTTCGTAGGCTCCATACCCGTAAAGCAGTGCAGGAGCCGGGAATTCGATGCCGGCGCGGTACACGATGGAAACCGGGACTCGGGTGCCGTCGTCCGCGGTCGCCCAATCGCGCCGCTCCACGTAATCGGCGGTGCTGTAACCGCCGAGCACGGGTTGCTCGCGCAGCAACGTGCGTTCGCCGGTGGCAAAGTCGATGTCGTATACCCGGGCCGGGACAACCAGCGAACCCGCCCTGATCCGCAGCTTGGGCGCATCCCAGTTCGGGTTGCCGGCGAGGCCGGCCGACATCAGCTCGGAGTCGAAGGTAATCTCCTCGGGCTCCGAGTATTCGCCGTCGGAGTCGATGTCCCACACCTGGAGCCGCGGCAACGCCTCGCGCCGGTAGCTGACCACCAGATGGCCGGCGAAGGCGTCGACGCCGTCGAGCCGGACGTCGTCGCGGTGACCGATGAGCGTGCGCTGCCGGGTGGGGTCGCTGACGGGCGCCTCGGTCAACGTGAAGTTCACCGCGTCCTCGTTGTGCAGGATCAAGAACCGGTCCTGGCCGCCGACCACAGCGTGCTCGACCGCGTACTCGATGCCCTCGCGCCGGGGTAGCACGACGGTGAACGCCGCATGCGGATCCGCGGCTTCGGCGTACCGGAATTCCGAGGTGATGGAGGAACCCGACGCGATGAACACGTAGGCCTCGCTGCGAGTCAGCCCCACGCCGAGCCAAAACCGTTCGTCCGCCTCGTGATACACCAGTTCCGATGGTTCACCCGAACCGACGCGGTAGCGCCAGACCTTGTCCGGCCGGTGGGCCGCATCCAGGGTCAGGTAGTAGACGGTCCGATTGTCGGCCGCCCAGGTCGCACCCGCCCCGATGTCGGCGATCTCGTCCGGATACACCTCGCCGGTGCGCAAGTCCTTGAAGCGCAGCGTGTAGCGTTCGTCGCCGACGGTGTCGACGGAATACGCCAACAGATTCCCGTCCAGGCTCACGGTGGCGGCACCGAGCGCGAAGAATTCGTGGCCGTGCGCCTCGGCGTTGGAGTCCAGCAGGATCTGCTCGCCGGGAATTTCGGTGTCCTCTTCCAGAACCGGCGGATCCCAGTCATCGGGATTGCTTACCGGGCAACGGCACTGAACCCGGTACTGCTTCCCCTCGAACGTGCGGGCGTAGTACCACCAGTCGCCCTGCCGCGTCGGAACCGAAAGATCGGTCTCCTTGGTACGCGCCTTGATCTCATCAAAGATCTTCTGGCGCAGCGGTTCCAGATCAGCCGTCATCTGGTCGACATAGTCGTTCTCCGCCTCGAGGTAGGCGATGACGTCGGGGCTGGACTTGTCGCGCAACCATTCATAGGGGTCGATGAAGACGTCCCCATGGTGCTCGCGGCGGGTCTCCTGCCGCTTGGCGACCGGCGGTACGGGTGTTTGCGTCATGCGCCGATCCAGTCGCCGAAGCGCAGACCCGAAATGCGTTCGTAGGCATCGATATAGCGGTCCCGGGTGGCGTCGATGATGTTTTCGGGTAGCGGCGGTGGTGGTTGCGAGCCGTGGCGGTCCCAGCCGGACTCGGGGCTGGTGAGCCAGTTGCGAACGAACTGCTTGTCGAAACTCTTCTGAACCACCCCGACCCGGTAGTCCTCGGCGGGCCAGTATCGCGAGGAGTCCGGGGTGAAGATCTCGTCGGCCAGCAACAGGTTGCCGCGCGCGTCGGTGCCGAACTCAAACTTGGTGTCGGCGATGATGATTCCCTTCGTCAGGGCGTGATCGGCGGCCTGCACGTAGATCTGCAGCGTGCGGTCACGCAGCTGGTTGGCGCGCACCCCGCCCACCAACTCGATCACCCTGTCGAACGAGATGTTCTCGTCGTGGTCGCCCAGCGCGGCTTTGGTTGCCGGCGTGAACAACGGTTCGGAGAACTTGCTGGCCTCCACCAGGCCCGGCGGCAGCGTGATGCCGCAGACCTTGCCGGTCGCCTGATAGTCGAGCAACCCCGACCCGGTCAGGTAACCGCGCGCCACGCACTCCACGGGCAGCATGTCCAGCCGCCGCACCACCAGGCCGCGCCCCAGCACCTCCTCCGGGATGCGCGGGTCGTCCGGCGGCCCGGCCAAGTGATTGGGGGCGTCGACCAGACCGAAGAAGAAGACGCTCATCGCGGTCAGGATGCGGCCCTTGTCCGGGATCGTGCTGTCCAGGACGTAGTCGTACGCCGATATCCGGTCGGTCGCCACCAGCAGCAGGTGATCGTCGTCGACGCGATAAATCTCGCGGACCTTGCCGCTGGCCAGGTGCTGGTAATCGGACAGTGCAGGGCGCATCGGGCCAGCCTATCGGTCACCTGGAAGCGGGACTTGTGTCGGGAGCTGTGCTGGGATCGAAAACATGACACCGCGGTTCTTGCCCTACTCCACCCGGCCGGGCCGGCTGATGGCCCAGCTGCTCAGCGACTTCGCCATCACCGCATGGACGGCGCTCTGGCTGCTCGTCGGCTTGGCCGTCTACGACGCCGTCTCGACGATCGCCGAGGCGGGTCGTCAGGTGGAGAGCGGCGCGCACGGCATCGCCGGCAACCTGGCCTCCGCCGGGCACGGCGCCCAGCACATTCCCGTGGTGGGCGACGCCGTCAGCAAGCCGCTCAACTCCGCCAGCCAGGCCGCGCTCGACCTGGCGGGCGCGGGCCATGACCTGGACTCGACCGCGAGCTGGCTGGCGATCCTGCTGGCGATGGCCATCGCCGCCGTCCCGATCCTCGTGGCGGACGTGCCGTGGCTTCTGCTGCGGCTGCGGTTCTTTCGGCGCAAGTTGACGGTTACGGCGCTGGCCGCCACCCCGGCCGGCGAGCAGCTGCTTGCCCTGCGGGCGTTGACGAACCGGCCGCCGGGACAACTCGCCGCGGTCGGCGCGGACCCGGTCGGTGGGTGGCGGCGCGAAGATCCGGTCACCATCCGGGCGCTGGCCGCGCTCGAGCTACGGGCGGCCGGCATCTCGATCGGCGGACGGTAAGGCCGCGCGCCCGAGCAGCAGCAGCCCGGCGGCGGCGACAACCAGCCACGCCGCCAACGCATCCCAGAAGAAAACCAGCGAGACCGTGAGCAACGACCGCTGACCGACTTCGACGGCCATGGCATAACTGGCGGCGGAATACATGCCCAACGGGAACACGAACGCCCACCAGACGCCGGCGAAATGCAGCATGCTGGGGCGCCGGCTGATCCGCTGCAGGCCGAAGTAGATCAGCGGCGGTATCCACAGGGTGGCCACCACCCACGTGACGATCGTGGCGGCCCGCACCGGCCCGGCAAGCCACGCGGGGGCCAGCGATCCGATGTTGTCACCGGCCAGGGTCGCAATCGCCATGCCGCCCATCAGGATCCAGCTGTCGGGCTCGAACCCGTCGCGGTCCTGCCGCTCGTTGGCGACCCGCCAGAGCATCAGCCAGGTCATCAATGCGTAGATGCCGATCGCCCCCACCCAGAGCAGCACGGCAACGGCCAGCCACCAGCGATGGCCGGTGTGAGCGGCCGCCCACGCGATCACGATGGCCAACCCGGACGTTCCCACGCTGGCCAGTTCCCACGCCCCATGTGCTTGGTCACGCAGCGCCGTGAACCGACACGCCAGCATGTTTCGCGCGCTGAGCCCGATCAACACCAGCCATGAGCACAAGCCCACCGCGCCGAGCACCCGCACCACCCACACGTTCGACGACAAGCGGGTGTCGATCACCGCGCACGCGGCGACGAAGGTGAACAACCGAAGGGTGACGTCGGGATCCTTCAGATCCCAGCGCACCCCGCGGCGCCCGACGAAAACGGCCACCACGGCCACCAGCAAAACCAGGCCGACGGTGGCGAGCACGCCCAGCGCGTCGCTGATCCAGCTGTAGCGGTGGTTGCGCGCGGCGATCGACAAGATCCCGGTCGCCATCACCGCGGCGAAGATGTCCGGTGTCGGCGCGACATCGGCGCGTCGGATCGTCACCGCCCCTCGACGAGTTCCACCACCAGGTGCCGAATGCCGGTATGCCGATTGCTGCGGGCCCATTCGACGGGCCGGACAACCCGCACCGCACCGAACCGGGAGAACAACTCCTCGTAGAGCACACGCAGTTCCAGTCGTGCCAGGTTGGCGCCCAGGCAGTAGTGCACGCCCTGTCCAAAACCCAGATGCGGGTTGGGCTTTCGGTTGATGTCGAACTCGTCGGCGCGCTCGAACACGCCGGCGTCACGATTCGCGGAGCCCTCCCAGACCTGAACCTTCTGTCCCGCCTCGATGGTCTGCCCACCGAGCGTGGCGTTGCGCGTGGCGGTCCGCCGCTTGGACGGCGACGGCGACGTCCACCGCACGATCTCCTCGACGGCCGTCGGCAGCGAATCGAGATCGGCACGCAGCGCCCGAAGTTGCTCCGGATGGCCGGCCAGCGCCAGCAGCCCCCCGGCGACCGCGTTGCGCGTCGTCTCCGCGCCGGCGCTGAACAGCAGGCTGAAGAACAGGTAGAGCTCGAGATCCGAAAGCGATGGCGCATCCGGATCGTCGACCATCGCGTTGGCCACGACTGACAGCATGTCGTCGGTCGGCTCCGCCCGTTTCGCCGCGATCAACTGCTGGCCGTAGGAGTACATCCGCGACCCGGCCTCTTCGACGGATAGCTGAGAAAGGGACGCCTTGCGTGAACCACCGAAATCGAACTGGGGCTCGATGGCCTCGAACAGCCAATGACGTTCGGACTCAGGCACTCCCAGCAGGATGCAAATCATCTGCATGGGCAGCTCGGCGGCGATGTCGACCAGGAAGTCGAACGGCTCGCCGGGCACCACCGCGTCCAGCAGTCGACGCGCCCGCGCCCGCAGATCGTCTTCCACCAGCCGGATCATTCGCGGCGTCAGCCCGGAGCTGACCAGTCGGCGGATCTGCGAGTGACGCGGGTCGTCCATCATGTTGAGCACCTGGCCCGCGATGGCCAGGTCCTGCAGCAGCGTGCCACCGTACGGCCGGGCCCCGCCGGTGACCGAGGAATACGTCGCCGGATCCTTCAGTACCTCAAGCGTTTCCGCGTAGGTGGCGACGGACCAGAAGCCCTCGCCGTCCGGCGTGTTGTCGGTGGGCTCGTGCCAGTACACGGGCGCCTCGCGGCGGTGGATGGCGAACAGGTCGTGCGGAAAGCCGTTGGCGAAGTTGTCGAGATCGGTGAAGTCGATCCCCGCGAGCGCGCCGGCGAGGGTCACAGGATCGCACCCGGGGCGTACTTGGCGGCGTCCGGGTAGCGGCTCACCAGCGCGTCGACCATCGCGGCCACCTCGTCCACCTGGTCACCGGCGGCGCCGATGAACGCCTTCTTGTCGGCCAGCGCGGCATCCAGGGCGGCCCGGTCCAGCGGCAGCCGCTCATCGGCGGCCAACCGGTCCAAGAGATCGGGTTCCGCGCCGTGTTCCCGCATGGCCAGGGCGGTCGCGACCGCGTGTTCGCGGATCACATGGTGCGCCGCCTCGCGCCCGACGCCCGCCCGCACCGCGGCCATGAGCACCTTGGTGGTGGCCAAAAACGGCAGGTAGCGGTCCAACTCGCGGGTGATCACCGCGGGGTAGGCGCCGAATTCGTCGAGCACGGTCAGGAACGTCTCGATCTGACCGTCGATGGCAAAGAAGCTGTCCGGCAAGGCGACTCGGCGCACCACCGAGCAGAACACGTCGCCCTCGTTCCACTGGGCGCCGGCCAGCTCGGCGGCCATCGAGGCGTAGCCGCGCAGCACCACCTGAAGCCCGTTGACCCGCTCGCAGCTGCGCGTGTTCATCTTGTGCGGCATCGCCGACGACCCGACCTGGCCCTCCGCGAACCCCTCGGTGACGAGTTCATGCCCGGCCATCAGCCGGATGGTGTGGGCCATCGACGACGGCCCGGCGCCGAGCTGCACCAGGGCGGAAAGCACGTCGTGGTCCAGCGAACGCGGATAGACCTGCCCGACGCTGGTCAAAACCGTTGCGAAACCGAGGAATTGGGCGACCCGCCGCTCGAGTTCGGCCAGTTTGGCCGTGTCGCCGTCCAGCAGGTCCAGCATGTCCTGCGCGGTGCCCATCGGGCCCTTGATGCCGCGCAGCGGGTAGCGGTCGATCAACTCGCGCAGCCGGGTGAGAGCGACAAGCGTCTCTTGCGCGGCCGACGCGAACCGCTTGCCCAACGTGGTGGCCTGCGCGGCGACGTTGTGGCTGCGTCCGGCCATCACCAGGTCGCGGTAGGCGACCGCGCGCTCGGCGAGCCGCGCCACCACCGCAATGCCATGGGAGAACACCAATTCCATGGACCGCCGGATCTGCAGCTGCTCCACGTTCTCGGTGAGGTCGCGGCTGGTCATCCCCTTGTGCACGTGCTCGTGACCGGCCAGGGCGTTGAACTCTTCGATGCGGGCCTTGACGTCGTGGCGCAGCACCCGTTCGCGCCCGGCGATCGAGGCGAGATCGACGTCCTCGAGCACCCGCTCGTAGTCGGCGATGGCCTCCGACGGCACGTCGATCCCGAGTTCCGCCTGGGCCCGCAACAGCGCGAGCCACAGCCGGCGCTCCGCGACCACCTTGGCCTCCGGCGACCAGATCGCGACCATCTCCGCGCTGGCGTACCGGGCGGCCAGGACGTTCGGAATGCTCACGACATAGAGCTTACGATCGGCCTCCCCCGCTGACCGGCTTGCGGTCACATTGGCCCATCGGCCTCCACACCCTTCGGCCCACCTCGTCGCCGAATTGTCGCTGTGAGACGGGCACTTCACCAATCCCTCCGGGAATTGGGACCAATGGGACCGATGTGACTCACCGCGGCGCCATATCCTGTGCGGGATGTACTTCGCGGGCGTCGATCTGGCCTGGGCCGGGCGCAACCCCACCGGGGTGGCGGTGGTCGACGACGCCGGCCGCCTCGTGCACGTCGGTGCCGCCGGCGACGACGCTTCCGTGCTGGCCGCGTTGTCGCCCTATGTGCAGGGGAGTTGCCTGGTTGGCTTCGACGCGCCGCTGGTGGTGACCAACCCGACCGGCCAGCGTCCCGCGGAAGCGGCGCTGAACCGCGACTTCCGCAGGTTCCAAGCCGGGGCGCACCCGGCCAACACCGCAAAGCGCGAGTTCGCCGACGGCCCGCGTGCGGCGCGCCTGGCGCATGCGATGGGGCTCGACATGGATCCGCGGTCGGCGGCCCCGCGGCGCGCCATCGAGGTCTACCCCCATCCGGCGACGGTGGTGCTGTTTCGGCTGGAGCGAACACTGAAGTACAAGGCGAAGCCGGGCCGGGACCTCGAGCAGCTCAAATCCGAGCTGCTCTTGCTGATGGACGGCATCGAGAAGCTCGCGCACGCCGCGGTACCCCTACACGTGTCCGGCCATGACGATTGGCTTCTATTGCGTAACCGCGTAACCACAGCTCAGCGCAAAAGCGAGCTGCGCCGCGCCGAGGATCCGGTCGACGCGGTCGTCTGCGCCTATGTGGCGCTCTACGCGCAGCGTTGCCCGGCGGAGGTGACGATTTACGGCGACTTCGCCACGGGATACATCGTGACGCCATCGCTGCCCGCGGACCGCACGGGCCGCTGATCGATGGGCGCAAGCACGTCGATGAGGTCGACCACCGTCCCCAGTGCCGCGGCGCGGGGGTCGCGCCCCTCGACCAAGGCGGACACCACCGAGCCGTCGACCGCGCAGATCAGCGTGCATACCAACTCGATGTGCACCGTCCGCCCCGAACGCTCGATGGCTTCGGCCACGGCCTCGGCGCGCTGTCGCAGGCTGCGACGCATGGTTTCGCGCAACGCGGGCAACCGCGTGCACGCGATGTGTCGCTCGTAGCGCGAGATCAGTTGGTCGCTCAGTCCCGGACTGGACACATCCCCAACGAGCAGGTCGACCAACACCTCGGCGATGGTCTCGGGTCCGCGGCGGCGGCGGGACAACGCGGTGACCCGCGACCGCAACTGCGCCACTTCGATCATCGCTATGTGTTCGACGGCGCGTGCGATCAAATCGTCAAGGGACGAGAAGTAATACGTGGTAGACGCCAACGGCAGTCCGGCCCGCCGGGCGACCGCGCGGTGCCGCACCGCCTCGAAGCCGCCTTCGGCAAGCAGCTCGGCGGCGGCGCTCACGAGCGCATACCGTCGACGTTCTCCCTTGGGAGTGACTGCTGCCGTCACGAGTAGCCATCGTGCCAGCCAAAGTGGTACTGCATTGCCATTTCCGCCAAACGCTTCGCCAAACCAACGTGGCATGATGGCCCGCATGCCCGACTTGAGCCGCCGTGCCCTGATGGGCCTCGGCGCCGGTGCGGTGGGCGCGTACGCGCTCGACATCCTGCTCAAGCCGCGGCCGTCTCAGGCCATGCCGTCGCCGGCCGCCACCCGGGCGCCGCTGGCACCACCGCCACCGGCGCCCCTCGAGCCGGCTCCCCCGGGTCAGCCCGCGCCCACGATGGTGACGGGCTCCTTCGTCTCGGCGGCGCGCGGCGGAATCAACACCAACTGGGCCATCGCCCGGCCACCCGGTCAGACCAAGCCGCTGCGACCGGTGATCGCGCTGCACGGCAAGGGCAGTGACGCGTCGACGGTGATGGCCGGCGGCGTCGAACAGGGCCTGGCGCAGGCCGTCAACGCGGGGCTGCCGCCCTTCGCGGTGGTCGCCGTCGACGGCGGCGGCAGCTATTGGCACAAGAGGGCGTCCGGCGAGGACAGCGGGGCCATGGTGCTCGACGAGCTGATCCCGATGTTGAGCACCCAGGGCCTGGACACCTCCCGGCTGGCGTTTTTGGGCTGGTCGATGGGCGGCTACGGTGCGCTGCTGCTCGGCGGGCGACTGGGCCCGGCGCGCACCGCGGCGATCTGCGCGGTCAGTCCCGCCCTGTGGCTCTCCTCGGGCGCGGCGGCACCCGGGGCGTTCGACGGGCCCGACGACTTCGCGGCGAACTCGGTGTTCGGGATGCCGGCGCTGGGCTCCATTCCCATTCGCGTCGATTGCGGCGACAGCGATCCGTTCTACGCCGCGACCAAGCAGTTCATCGCGCAACTGCCCCATCCGCCGGCGGGCGGCTTCTCGCCCGGCGGTCACAACGGCGAGTTCTGGAGTTCGCAGCTGCCGGCCGAGCTGACGTGGATGGCGCCGCTGTTGGCGGCGTGATTTCGGGCCCGCGGGTGTGGCGTTACGCTCGCGAAGGTGACCGCACCGTTCGACTGGGATTTCCCGTACGCGTGGCCGCGAAAGCCCATCCTGGCGGAAGACGTCGTGTGCACGTCACAGCCGCTGGCCGCCCAGGCCGGCCTGCGGATGCTCGCCGAGGGCGGCAGCGCGGTGGACGCGGCCATCGCCACCGCCATCGCCCTCACCGTGGTGGAGCCGGTCTCCAACGGCATCGGCTCGGACGCCTTCGCCATCGTGTGGGACGGCAGGCAGCTGCACGGCCTGAACGCGTCCGGCCGCTCGCCGGTGGCCTGGACGCCGGAATACTTCGGCGGCAACGCCGTTCCCGCGGTCGGCTGGAACGCGGTGACCGTGCCCGGCGCGGTGTCGGCGTGGACCGAGTTGCACGCCAAGTTCGGCAAGCTCCCGTTCGAAAGGCTCTTCGACCCCGCAATCCACTACGCCCGCAACGGTTTTCTGGTCTCGCCGATCGTCGCGCAGCAATGGGCGGCGCAAGTGCCGCTCTTCGAGAAGCAGCCGGGATTCGCCCCGGCGTTCATGCCCGCCGGCCGGGCGCCGAAAGCCGGTGAGCGGTTTCGCTTCCCCGAGCAGGCGACCACGCTCGAAAAGATCGCGGCGAGCAACGGCGAGGCGTTCTACCGCGGCGAGTTGGCCGCCCAACTCGAAGCGCACGCCAGCACCAACGACGGCGCGATGCGGGCGGACGACCTCGCTGCTCACCGCGCCGACTGGGTGGGGACCATCAGCGCCACCTACCGCGGGTACACCGTGCACGAGATTCCGCCCAACGGCCACGGCATCGTGGCCCTGATCGCCCTGGGAATCTTGCAGCATTTCGACATGGCCGCGCTCCCAGTCGATTCCGCCGACAGCGTGCACCTGCAGATCGAGGCGGTGAAGCTGGCGTTCGCCGACGCGCAGGCCTACGTCGCCGACATCGAACACATGCCGGTGCGACCCGAGCGCCTGCTGGACGACGAATACCTGAGGCGGCGTGCGGCGCTGATCGATCGCACGCGGGCGAAGCCGGCGTCCGCGGGCGCCCCGAGCGGGGGGACCGTGTATCTGACCGCGGCCGACGCCGCGGGGACGATGGTGTCGATGATCCAGTCGAACTACATGGGGTTCGGATCCGGCGTCGTGGTGCCGGGCACCGGCATATCGTTGCAGAACCGCGGCGCGAATTTCGCTGCGGCCGAGGGCCATCCGAACCGGGTCGGGCCGGCCAAACGGCCCTACCACACCATCATCCCGGGTTTCGTCACCAAGGATGGCGCCGCGGTGATGAGCTTCGGAGTCATGGGCGGAACGATGCAACCGCAGGGCCACACGCAGGTGATGGTGCGCATCGCCGATCACGGACAGAATCCGCAGGCCGCGTGCGACGGACCGCGGTTCCGGTGGGTCCAGGGCATGCAGGTCGCCTGCGAGAAGGGTTTCCCGCAGGCGACGCTCGACGAGCTTCGGCTGCGCGGACACGACCTGGTCGCCGTCGACGACTACAACCAGTTCGGCAGCTGCCAGGCGATCTGGCGGCTGGACGGCGGGTATCTTGCGGCGAGCGACCCTCGCCGCGACGGCCAGGCCGCGGGTTGCTAGACGCTGATCTTGCCCTCCGCGGCCGCAAGCGCGATGTCGCCGCGAAAGTGGCTGCCCGGCAATCGGATCGAGCGCATCAATTCGTATGCCCGCTCCCGCGCCGCGGCGAGGTCGCCGCCGGTACCCACCACCGAAAGCACCCGGCCGCCCGACGACACCACCTCGCCGTCAGCACGCCGTGCCGTGCCCGCGTGCAGCACCCCCTCGGCTTCGGAGCCGCCGACCACGTCCCCGACCCGGGGACGGCCGGGATAGTTCTCCGCCGCCAGCACCACCGTGACGGCCGCCCCCTGGTGCCAGCGCAGCTCGCCGAAGTCGGCCAGCTTGCCGGTACCGGCCGCGTACAGCAGCTGCCCGAGCGGCGATTCCAGCAGCGCCAGCACCGCCTGGGTCTCGGGATCGCCGAAGCGGCAATTGAATTCGACCACGGCCGGCCCGTTTCCGGTGATCGCCAGTCCGACATACAGTAGCCCGCTGAACGGGCTGCCGCGCCGAACCATCTCGGCCGCAACGGGTTCGACGATATTGCCGACGATGTCCCGGTACACCTCGTCGGGAAGCCATGCGACGGGTGCATAGGCGCCCATGCCGCCGGTGTTGGGTCCGGTGTCGCCGTCGCCGACACGCTTGAAATCCTGCGCCGGCAGCAACGGCACCACGGTCTCGCCGTCGACCACGCAGAACAGCGACACCTCGGGTCCGTCCAAAAACGACTCCAACAGCACCGGATGACCCGCCTCCAGCAGCCCGGCGGCGTGTGCGCGGGCGGCACCGCGATCCGCGGTCACCACCACGCCCTTGCCGGCCGCCAGGCGGTCGTCCTTGACCACCCAGGCCGGGTCGCCCGCCGGCGGCCCGAAGCGGTCCAGCGCGGCATCCAAATGCGCGGGGCTGTCAACGGTTTCACTGGCCGCGGTGCGCACGCCGGCGGCGGCCATCACCTCTTTGGCGAAGGCCTTGGAGCCCTCGATGCGGGCGGCGTCCTTGCTCGGCCCGAAGCAGACGATGCCGGCGGCCCGCAGGGCGTCGGCCACGCCCAGCACCAGCGGCACCTCGGGACCGATGACCACCAGGTCGGCCCGGACGTCGCGCGCCAGGGCGACGACGTCCTCGCTCGAGGTGATGTCGACGTCGTGCTGCTCGGCCACCCGAGCGGTGCCCGCGTTGCCGGGGGCAATGGATAGCGCCGTGACCTGCGGGTCTTTCCGAAGCGCCAGCAGCAGCGCGTGTTCTCGGGCACCCGAACCGATCACCAGGACTCGCACGACACGTCAGACTAGCCCGGACGAACGCCGCGCGCCTACGGCACCGCGCTCACACAATCTTTTCGAGTAGATTCTTCAGGTCTTTTCGCTGCGCGACGGTGAGACGCCCGAGGCGCTTGTCGAACTCGTTCGACAGCAGAGCCAACCCGTCCGTGGCGGCTTGGCGTCCGGCCGGGGTGAGCAGGAGCCGATGCCGCCGCAGATCCGTGGCGTCGATTTCGCGCCGCACGAAGCCCGCGGCCTCGAGCCGTTTGAGGTAAACCGTGACGGTCGCCTTGGGCATGCTCAACGTCGCCGCCAGTTCGGCCGGGTAAGGGTGCTCGTCGATCTCCGCGAGCAGGAACAACTCCTTGGATTCGAGCCCCAGCGCGCAGATGTCGGCCTCGGCGCACGAGATGACCGACAGCAACACCCGGTAGTTCAACGACCAGATCTTGGCCGCGTCGACCGCGACCGCCCGCTTGCCAGATTGTTCAGACATGAACTAGTTTAGGACTGAACAAACACATAGTCGAACAACTTACCAGAAAGCGGTCCATATGCCTCTGGATCAGTACGTGACACTCGGACGCTCCGGTCTGCGCGTCAGCCCCCTGTGCCTGGGCGCGATGACGTTCGGCGAGGACCTGGGTTGGGGCACCAGCGTCGAAGAGTCCCAACAGATCATCGACCGATACACCGATCTTGGTGGCAACTTCATCGACACCGCGAACTTCTACACCCGGAGCCACTCCGAGAAGATCATCGGCGACCACGTCGGGCGCGACGCCGGTCGCCGCGACCGCCTGGTCATCGCGACCAAGTTCAGCGGCAACTTGTATCCGGGAGATCCCAACGGCGGCGGCTCGGGCCGCAAGTCGTTGATCAACGCCTGCGAAAACTCGCTTCGCCGTCTGCAAACCGACTACATCGACCTGTACTGGCTGCACATCTGGGACGCGAACACACCCATCGACGAGACGATGGCGGCGCTCGACGATCTGGTCCGCGTGGGCAAGGTCCGCTACATCGGCGTATCCGACACCCCGGCGTGGAAGATCGCTCAGGCCAACCTCATCGCGCGGTTTCGCGGCTGGTCGAGTTTCATCGGCCTGCAGGTGGAGTATTCGCTGCTGGAACGCGCCATCGAACAGGAGCTGGTGCCGATGGCGGGCGAATTCGGCCTCGGCATCACACCGTGGTCACCGCTCAAGGGCGGCGTGCTCAGCGGCAAGTACACCCGGGCCAACGCGGGTGGGCAAGACGCCGACCGCGGCGCGATGGTCAACGCCTTCCTGAACGACAAGACCTACGCGCTGATCGACGAACTCGAGACCATCGCCAAGGCCCACGAAACGACCGTCGCCAGTGTGGCGCTGGCCTGGGTGCGCGCGCAGCCCGGCGTCTCCTCCGTCATCATCGGCGCGCGCAGGCTCTCCCAGCTTCAGGACAACGTCCGCGCCGCCGACGTGAGCCTGAGCGCCGACGAACTAACCCGGCTCGATCAGCTGACCAAGCCGAAGTTCGGGTTTCCGAACAACATGCTGGAGATGGCGCCGGGCATTCTCAACGGCGGGACTTCGGTCAACGGCGTGTCCAGCCCGATCTCCGAATACGTGATGCCCGAGGGTGTGCGGCCCTACTGATTCTTTGTCAGCCGAGTCCCCGATAGATCAGCCGGGTGTATTTGCGCGTTCGTTCGGTTCCCCCCGACGTGACTTGCCCCATCTTGTTCATCACATAGGCGAACGTGGCGTGGCGGTCGGGGTTCATGACCACCATGGACCCGCCCCAACCGCCCCAGTAGCAGATTCTTTCGTCGGGGATGTCGGGCACCGCCTCGGCGTGGGGCAGGGCGAAGCCGATGCCCCATCGCGCGGGCATACCCAGCACCAGGTCGGTGCCGTTCGCCTGCTCGTCGAAGATCAGGTCGATGGTCTCTGGCCCGAGGAGCCGCGTGCCATTCACTGTGCCGCCCAACGAGATCGGGGACAGGGTGCGCACCAGCGAGCGCGCGTTGGCGTGTCCGTTGGCCGATCCGATCTCCGCCCGGCGCCACGCAGTCGTCTCGGCGGCCAGCGCTGTCTCCGATGTGGGCGGGATCGCCGCGAACGTCTTGTACATCGGATGGTCATGGGGAACCGCATCGAGCGGCACGTCCAACGGAGGCGGCGGGACCAGCTCGGCGATCCGGCCGTCGTCTTCGGGCCGCGCGCCGATCTGCAGGTCGGCACCGAGCGGCTGGACGATCTCTTGTCGCACAAACTGTTTCAGGCTCATCCCGGCGACCCGGCGGACGAGCTCGCCGACCAGGTGGCCGATGGTCACGGCGTGGTAGCCGGATGCGGTGCCGGGCGGCCACCAAGGCGCCTGGCCGGCTAGCCGTGAAGTCGACTTCTCCCAGTCGTAGACATCCTCGAGGGTGAAGGGCGGTTCCCAGCCCGACACCCCGGAGGTGTGGCTCAGGATGTGGCGGACCTCGATGTCTTGCTTGCCGTTGGCGGCGAACTCGGGCCAGTACCTGGCGACGGGAGCGAACGGGTCCAGCAGGCCGCGGTCGACGAGCATCAATGCCGCCAGGGCGGTCACGTTCTTGGTGCTGGAGAAGACGTTGACGATGGTGTCTTGCGACCATTCGCGGGTTCTCGCCCTGTCGGCGTGCCCGCCCCAGATGTCGACGACGAGCTCGCCGCCGACGTCGATGGCGATCGCGGCACCGAGCTCGCCGCCGGTCGTGACCTCGTCGGCGAGGGCCGCGACCAGATCCTCGAAGCGACTGTTGTAGTGGCCGTGCAGAACCCCCGTCGTGAAGTGGGCATCGATTGAGGCGCGGCTGCCGGCAACGCCCGTCTGGCTGTTCATCTGTGACCTCCCTTTTTCCAGTGAGGTCACTATGGGTCCCGCCGGGGAAGGAAACATCAGTCAAAGGACCTAGATGCTGACGGGTACCGGCGAATGACTTTCTAGGCCTTTCTGCCGATGTTCACCGCCTTCGACCAGCGCATGCTGGCTAACATGGCTGAGATCGACCAATGCGTGGACACGCCGCGATTGAACTGGAGCGACTTGGGCGTGAGCGAGCTGCCGACAGGAACGGTGACGTTGCTGCTCGCCGATGTCGAAGCCTCGACGCGGTTATGGCAGACCCAACCCGACACGATGGGCACGGCCATTGCGCGGCTGGACCACGCGGTATCGGACCTGCTGGCCGCGCACAACGGTGTGCGTCCCGTTGAACAGGGCGAGGGTGACAGCTTCGTCGTCGCTTTTGGTCGCGCCAGCGACGCCGCCGCGTTTGCCCTGCAGTTGCAACGCACGGCCCTTGAACCGATCCGCTTGCGGATCGGACTGCATACCGGGGAAACGCAACTGCGCGATGAGGCAAACTACGTAGGGCCGACCATCAACCGGGCGGCGCGGCTGCGTGACCTGGCTCATGGGGGCCAGACGGTGTTGTCGGGCACCACCAGCGATCTGCTGGCCGAAGCCCTGCCCGCCGATGCGTGGACGGTCGACCTCGGCACCCACTTGCTGCGAGATCTCCCCCGGCCCGAACGGGTTTCGCAACTCTGCCACGCCGACCTCCGCAACGACTTTCCGCCGCTGCGCTCGACGAAAAACACGGGGCGTCAGCATCTTCCGCCGCAATTCACCAGTTTCGTCGGGCGCGGCGCAGAGGTCGAGGCCGTGCGGCGGAGCATCGCCGACGGGCGGTTGGTGACGCTCACGGGCGCAGGCGGCGTGGGAAAGACCCGGTTGGCGGTGCAAGTGGCCGACCAACTCGACGACGATTTCGAAGACGGCGTGTGGTACGTCGACCTGGCGCCCATCGCCGATTCCGACGTCGTCCCGGTCACGGTGACGCGGGCGTTGGGGCTGCCCGACCAAGCGGGGCGTTCGACGATGGACACACTGACACGTTTCGTCGCCGGCCGGCGCATGCTCCTCCTTCTCGACAACTGCGAGCACCTGATCGACGCGTGCGCCTCACTCTCGGTCGCGGTGCTGACGGCGTGCCCGGGCGTGACCATCCTTGCGACCAGTCGTGAACCGCTGCGGGTGGCGGGCGAAGTTGCCTGGGCGGTGCCGTCACTGTCCGTGGCCGACGAGGCGGTGACCCTCTTCGCGGACCGTGCCCGCCAAGTTCGGCCCGATTTCGCTGTGAGCGAGAGCAATTCGGAGGCGGTGATCGAGATCTGTCGCCGGCTCGACGGAATCCCACTGGCGATCGAACTGGCGGCCGCGAGGGTTCGGGCACTGTCGTTGGAGCAGATTCTCGACAGCTTGCGCAACCGCTTCCGGCTTCTGACCGGCGGTTCGCGCACGGCCGTACGCCGCCAGCAGACCCTGCGGGCCTCGGTGGACTGGTCGCACGCGCTGCTGACGGAGCCCGAGAGAGTCATGTTCCGGCGCGCCGCCGCATTCGTGGGCGGCTTCGATCTCGATGCGGCACAGGCGGTTTGCGCCGAAAACGACCCCGAGCGCTATCAGACGCTCGACCAGCTCACGCTGCTGATCGAAAAGTCCCTTGTGGTCGCCGAAGACACACATCGCGGGGCGCGTTACCGCATGCTGGAGACGGTTCGCCAGTACGCCCTGGAGAAGCTCGGCGAGTCCGGCGAGGCCGACGCCGTGCGTGCGCGTCACCGCGACCACTACGTTGCGCTGGCGGCCGAGCTCGACGTGCCGGGGCGCACCGCTCATCAGAGCCGTATCGAGCAAGCTGCCATCGAGATGGATAACCTACGGGCGGCGTTCGCGTGGTGTCGGGAAAACGCCGAGATCTCGCGGGCATTGCAACTCGCCTCGGTGCTGCAACCACTTTGGACCACTCGCGGCCGGTTGCGCGAGGGCACGGCGTGGTTCGCCTCGGCCCTGGCCGACGCCGTCGCTCACGACGTGGAGGTGCCGCAACCCGTCCGCGCCCGGGCGCTTGCGGACAAAGCGATACTCGAGGGCGCGCAGACCATCCACGACCACATGGACATGGCGTTGGAGGCTTTGGCGCTCGCCCGCGAGATCGACGACCCGGCGTTGCTGGTTCGCGCGCTCGCAGGTTGCGGAATCATTGCCGCCTACGACGCGGCCGCTGCCGGCACGTACTTCGAGGAAGCGCTCGGCCTCGCCCGCACCGTGGGCGACGACTGGAGTTTGAACCAGATCCTGGCGTTCCAGGCCTTCGCGGCCGTCACGGGCAAGGGTGACCCGGTCGCGGCACGCGCGGCCGGTGAAGAGGGCCGCGACGTCGCTGACGCGATCGGCGACGGCTACGCCTCTCGCGGGTGTCGGTGGTGCATCGGGCTGGCGCAGTGGTGGGAAGGAGATCTCGCCGGTGCCGTAACGCAATTCCGGGAGCTGGTTACCGAGTCGGAGGCGGCCCACGACGAGACGTGGAAAATGGCCAGCCTCGTGTCCCTCGGCCACATGCTTGCCTACACCGGTGACACGAGCGGGGCCCGCGCCGCCGCGAACGCGGCCGTTGAAGCCGCCGCGGACCTCGGGCCGTTCAACCAGGGCTACGCCTACGCGGCGCTGGCCGTCGCGACGATCGCCGCGGGGGATGTGGGCGCATCGGCCGGCGCCGGCGAGGCCGCGTGGCAGCGTCTCAAGGTCCAGCCCGAACTCGCCGTCGTCAATGTCATTCCGCTGGCGGAAATTGCGTTCGCGCAGGGTGATCTGATCGCGGCGCGCCGCTGGGGCGACGATGCCGTCACCGTCGCCCCGGGCGTTCATCGGGTGCTCGCCTTGGCGAAGCGTGCGCGGGTCGCGATCGCCCAACACGACTGGGAGCAAGCGGAACGCGACGCCCACGACGCGCTTACCGGAGCGGTCGACGACAAGGCTTACTTCGTCCTCCCTGACGTCATCGAATGCCTGGCCGCCCTCGCGGCCGGCGCCGGCGCGAATCGAGAGGCCGCGCGCCTGTTGGGAGCGGCGAAGTCGGAACGAGACCGAACCGGCTACGTGCGGTTCCAGATCCACGACGCCGCACATGACGCCGCCGTCGCCGTAGTGCGGGACGCGCTGGGAGAGAACGAATTCCACCAGGCATGTTCCGAGGGTGAAGCCATGTCCATCGATGAAACGATCGCCTATGCGAGACGCGGCCGCGGCGAACGCAAACGGCCGTCAACCGGCTGGGATTCATTGACACCCGCGGAGATCAACGTGGTGCGGCTCGTCAGCGAGGGACTGCCGAACAAGGACATTGCCGCGCGGTTATTCGTCTCCGCGCGCACCGTGCAAGCCCACCTCGGCCACGTCTACGCCAAGCTGGGCCTCAGCTCGAGAGTGCAACTCGCCCAAGAGGCCTCGCGCCACACTTAGTCGCGAGCGTTGCCCCTGTGCATCTTCACTGCGTCGTTGACGTTGGCCTTCTTGTCCTCACCGGCGCCCTTGGCCGCGGCCTTCTTGCGTTTGGCCACCACGGCGTCGACGGCGCCGTTGAGCGCGGAACCCAGGGGGAACCCGAGGTAGTGGGTGAGGAAGACGGCCATCTCCTTGAGCTCGGTCTCGGAGAGTTCCCCGTTGAGCAGCGCCGCGTTGATCTGGATCTCGGCCAGGTCGCGGTTACCGACGGCGGTCACCGCCGTGAGCGTCATGATCCGCTTGTCGCGCATCGACAATCCCGGGCGCGTCCAGATGCTTCCGAACAGGTGGTCGACGGTCAGGTCGAAGTACGGGTCGCCCTCGACGTTGGGCATCTCCCAGCCGTAAACCTCGTTCATCTTCTCGAGGCCCTTGCGGCGAAGCTCGTCCATCATGCCTCTTTCTTGGTGTGTGGTACGCCGAGGCCGGCGGCCAGACCGTCATATGCCAACTGCGCCAGCGGCAAATCGACCTGCACCGACTGGCCCAACGACAGCGCCAGGCTCAGATCCTTCTCCCCCAGGCCACGAGTGTGCACGAACGGCTGGTACAGGAAGTTCTCCGGTTCAATGTCTTTCATGTCATCCCGCACCATGATTGCGCCCGGACCACCGGTGAGCGCGTCGGTGTGCCGCACCACCCGGCCCAGCGCCTGCAGGTCCAGGCCGGCGGCCTCGGCCAGCTTCATGGCCTCGCAGGCCGCCATGTACGAGGTGAACGTTAACATATTGCGCGCCAGCTTCATTCGCGTGCCTGCACCCGGTTCGCCAGCGTGGACGACCATCGCCGCCCAGTGCTTGAACGCCGGCTTGATTCGTTCGTAGACCTCGCGCTCGGCCCCCACCATGGTGGCCAGCTCGCCCTTCGCGGCTGCGGCCGCACCGCCGCTGACCGGTGCGTCGACGATGTGTATGCCCTGTGCGTTGAACTCGCGGGCCAGCTCGACGGCGGTGGTGTCGCTGATGGTCGAGTGGATCGCGATGACCGTGTCGGGGCGGGCATGCGTGGCCAGCCCACCGACGACCTCGCGCACCTGCGCATCGTCCAGGACGGTGATGTGGATGATGTCCGCGGCGGCGACGTCGGCCAGGGAATCGGCCAGCCGGGCGCCCTTTTCGGCCAGCGGGGTCATCGCCTCGGTGCGGATGTCGTACACCGTTACCCCACCGGGCCACTCGGTCATCTTGGTGGCCATCGGGGCGCCCATGTTGCCCAGCCCGATGTAGCCCAGCTTCAAGTTGTTCGTCATGACCGGATTATCTGCCCGCCGTCAACGTTGAAGATCTGCCCGGTGATCCACGAAGCCTCGTCGGAAAGCAGGAACAGGCACATGCCGACCAAGTCCTCGGGGGTTCCCATGCGCGACAGGGGAAGACCCTTGACGATGTCGGCGACCATCTCCTGTGGGGTGGTGGTCCGATTGGCTTCGGTGTCGATGGGCCCTGGCGCGATCGCGTTGATCCGGATGTTCTGGCCACCCAGCTCGCGCGAAAGCTGTTGGGTCAGACCGTTCACGCCCGCCTTGGCCAGGCCGTAGTAGTTCGAGTACAACCACGCCGCGGTGGACGACTGGTTCACGATCGCCCCGCCCCCGCGCTTGGCCATCTTCTTATAGACGGCGCGGGTGCACCACAGCGCCCCATCGAGATTGACGCTCATGAACTTCTGGTAGTACTCGGGGTCGATGGTGAGCAGAAAGTCCAGCTTCATACCCCCGAAGATCGCCGCGTTGTTGACGAGGTAGTCGATGCCGCCGAACTCGGCCAGCGTGCGATCGGCCATCGCCTTGGCAGAGGCCGGGTCGGACACGTCGACCGGGATGCTGATGGCCGAGCCGCCGTCGGCGGAGATCTGCTTGGCCACCCCTTCGGCCGCCTCCGCATTGATATCGGCTACCACCACCGCCGCGCCCTCGCGGGCCAGCGCCTCGGCGTAGGCTTGGCCGATACCGCCGCCCGAGCCGGTGACGATGGCGACCTTGTTTTCAAACCGCATGCTCTCGAGCTCCTTTAGTTCACCGCTGTGGCAATTGTCTTGGTTTCCAGGTACTCCTCGAAGCCGGCCAGACCCATCTCTCGGCCATTTCCAGACTGCTTGTAGCCGCCGAACGGTGCGTCAGCCGAATACCACACGCCGCCATTGACATTGATCGTGCCCGCGCGGACCCGCGCGGCCACCCTGGCCGCCCTGTCCGGGTCGGCGCCGAACACGGTGCCCGACAATCCGTATGGTGAATCGTTGGCGATGCGCACCGCGTCGTCGTCGCCGTCATGCGGAATCACCGTCAGGACCGGCCCGAAGATCTCCTCGCGCGCGCACCGTGCGTCGTTGCCCAGCCCCGCGATCACGGTGGGCTCGATGAAGAAACCGACCTCACGATCGGCCGGGCGCCCGCCCCCACACGCGAACGTCCCGCCCTCGGCGATGGCGGAGTCGAGATAGCCTTGGATCCGATCGCGCTGGCGCGCCGAAATCACTGGGCCGCAGATGGTTCCGGGATCGGTGGGGTCACCGGCCTTGATGCCGCCCATGGTTGCGGCCGCGATGGAGACGGCTTCGTCGTAGCGCGCCCGCGGCACCACCAACCGGGTGGTGATCGCGCACCCTTGTCCGGCGTGCATGCACACCGAGAATCCCGCCATGCTCACCGCGCCGCTCAAGTCGGCGTCGTCGAGGACGATGAACGCCGACTTGCCGCCCAGCTCCAGGAAGACCTTCTTGATCGTCGCGGCGCCGTCGGCCATCACGCTGCGGCCGGTGGCCGTCGATCCGGTGAACGAAACCATGTCCACCCGATGGTCTTTCGCCAACAGCGCGCCCACGCCGTGGTCGCTGGACGTGACGATGTTGATGACGCCGGGCGGAAAGTCGGTGTGCTCGGCGATCAGTTCCCCCAGCACGGCCGCGCACCACGGTGTGTCGGGGGCGGGTTTGAGGACGACGGTGTTGCCGGCGGCCAGCGCCGGCCCGATCTTCGCGAGGTTGATCTGGTGGGGAAAGTTCCACGGCGTGATCGCGCCGACGACGCCGACGGCCTCGCGGGCAATCGTGCGACGGGTCGGGATGCCCATCGGCGATGCCAGGCCGAGATCCTGGTTGTACTCGTAGGATTCGGCGGTATCGGCCGCGAACGCGAGGTCGTTGACCGGGACTTCGAGCTGGGCGATGCTGGTGAGCATTCGCGGCGCGCCGACTTCGGCGATGGTGAGGTCGCGCAGCTCTTCGAGGTGCTGCTGCATCGCCTCGCGCAGCTGCCGCACGCATCGCACGCGCAGCTCGGTGTCGCGCGACCAGTCCGTCTCGTCGAAGGCGCGCCGGGCGGCATCGATCGCGCGGCCCATGTCCGCGGCGTCGGCATCGGCCGCGGCCCCGAGCACTTCCTCGGTCGCCGGGTTGATCGTCGGAAAGGTGCCGGCGCTGCCGGGCGACATCTTGCCGTCGATGAACAGTGAGCTCACGCCGTCGGCCAATAAGGCCATCTCCCGCTCCCGTCTGTGCGGACCGAATCGTGTGGGTGATCGGTGGACAGTTGTCCGATATTCTCGAATCGAACCATAGCCGTCCGGCCGTCGGCGGTGCAAGGCCCGATCCCGCCGCCGACGGTTTGCGGCCGGGAAATTGCACCTTAACGAGCATCTTTGCCGACCGGGCTTGCTTCCGGTCTCGTCCGTCCGATAGCTTGGACATGTGTCCAGCGATGCACTGGTGACGATCACGTCGCAGGCCGAACACCAGGCCGGCCGGCCGGCGCGTAACCGCCGCCAGGAGGAGACCTTCCGCAAGGTGCTTGCGGCCGGCATCGAGACGCTGCGCGAAAAGTCCTACGCCGACCTGACGGTGCGCGCGGTGGCGGCCCGGGCCAAAGTAGCCCCGGCGACCGCGTACACCTACTTCTCCTCGAAGAACCACCTGATCGCCGAGGTCTATCTCGACCTGGTGCGGCAGGTCCCCTACTTCACCGATGTCAACGACCCGATGCCCAACCGGGTGGAACAGGCGTTGCGCCACCTGGCGCTGGTGGTCGCCGACGAGCCCGAGGTCAGCGCCGCCTGCACGACCGCGCTACTCAGCGGCGGAGCGGAGCCCGCGGTGGCCGCCGCGCGCGACCGGATCGGTGCCGAGATTCACCGCCGCATCACCTCGGCCATGGGCCCGGACGCCGACCCCACCGCCGTTTCGGCGCTGGAAATGTCGTTCTTCGGGGCGCTCGTTCAGGCCGGCAGCGGCGAATTCACCTACCGCGAAATCGCCGACAGGCTGGCCTATGTCGTGCGGTTGATCCTGACCGGCGCGGGAGAGACTAGCCAGGAGAACAAAACCGGATGACCGTTCACGTTGGCGACCACGACCTGGTCCTCGATCCCTACGACTACGACTTCCATGAGGATCCGTATCCGTACTACAAGCGCCTTCGCGACGAGGCTCCGCTGTATCGCAATGAGGACCTGAAGTTTTGGGCGCTGTCCCGTCACCAGGATGTGCTGCAAGGGTTCCGCAACAGCACGACGCTGTCCAACAAATACGGCGTCTCACTGGATCCGGCGTCGCGCGGCCCGCACGCGTCCAAGACGATGTCCTTCCTGGCGATGGACGATCCCGCCCATCTGCGGCTGCGGACGCTGGTGTCAAAGGGGTTCACGCCCAGGAGGATTCGTGAGCTCGAGCCGCGTGTCACCGAGATCGCGACACGACACCTCGACACCATGTTGCAGAAGGCGAAAGACGGCGCGGTCGATTACGTCGACGAGTTCGCCGGAAAACTCCCCATGGACGTGATCTCGGAGCTGATGGGTGTGCCGGAGCCGGATCGAGACCAGGTCCGCGCCTGGGCCGACGGCGTGATGCACCGCGAGGAGGGCGTCACCGATGTGCCGCCGGAAGCCGTCGAGGCGTCGCTCAACCTGATCGTCTACTACCAGCAGATGGTGGCCGAGCGGCGCACCAAGCCCACCGACGACCTGACCACCGCACTGCTTCAGGCCGAGATCGACGGCGACCGGCTCACCGACGACGAAGTGCTCGGCTTCATGTTCCTGATGGTGATCGCCGGCAATGAGACAACAACCAAACTCCTTGCCAATGCGGCGTTTTGGGGACACAAGAATCCGGATCAACTCACCGGTGTCTACGCCGACCTTTCGTTGGTGCCGCTATGGGTCGAGGAAACCCTGCGCTACGACACGTCCAGCCAGATCCTGGCCCGCACCGTCTCCGGGGGGCTCACCCTCTACGACACCACCATCCCCGACGGTGACGTCGTCTTGCTGTTGCCCGGTTCGGGCCACCGCGACGAACGGGTCTTCGACGACCCCGACGACTTTCTGATCGGACGCGAAATCGGGCCCAAGCTACTGAGTTTCGGTAGTGGCGCCCACTTCTGCCTGGGCGCGCATCTGGCACGCATGGAAGCCCGGGTCGCGCTCACCGAGTTGTTCAAGCGAATCCGCGGATATGAGGTGGACGAGGCCAACGCCGTCCGCGTCCACTCCAGCAATGTCCGCGGATTCGCTCACCTACCGATGACCGTGGAGGTCCGCTGAATGCCCCGCTTTGACCCCCTGCCCGAGCGCAGGCCGGTGATCGTCGCCGGCGCCTCGTCCGGCATCGGAGAGGCCACCGCCGTCGAGCTGGCGGCGCACGGTTTCCCGGTCGCCCTGGGCGCCCGACGGGTGGAGAAACTGAACGACATCGTCGGCAAAATCAACGCCGAAGGCGGCGAGGCAGTCGGCTTCCACCTGGACGTCACCGACCCCAACTCGGTGAAATCCTTTGTCGCGCAGGCGGTCGACGCCCTGGGCGACATCGAGGTGCTGGTGGCCGGCGCCGGCGACACCTACTTCGGCAAGCTCGCCGAGATCACGACCGATGAATTCGAGTCGCAGCTGCAGATTCACCTCGTCGGCGCCAACCGCCTGGCCGCGGCGGTGCTGCCCGGCATGCTTCAGCGGCAGCGCGGTGACCTGATCTTCGTCGGGTCCGACGTGGCCCTGCGCCAGCGACCGCACATGGGGGCCTATGGGGCGGCCAAGGCCGCCCTGGTCGCGATGGTCACCAACTTCCAGATGGAGCTCGAGGGCACCGGCGTGCGGGCCTCGATCGTGCACCCCGGCCCGACGAAAACCTCGATGGGCTGGAGCCTGCCGGCCGAGAAGATCGGCCCCGCCTTGGAGGACTGGGCGAAGTGGGGCCAGGCGCGCCATGACTACTTCCTGCGCGCGGCGGACCTGGCGCGCGCCATCACGTTCGTCGCCGAGACGCCCCGCGGTGGCTTCATCGCGAACATGGAGCTTCAGCCCGAAGCCCCGTTGGCCGACAAGAAGGATCGCCAAAAACTCGCACTGGGAGAAGAGGGAATGCCGTCATGACGACAACTGCCACGGTGCCGCGGGTTTCCGGCGGCGAGGAAGAGCACGGCCACCTCGAGGAATTCCGCACCGACCCAATCGGTTTGATGAAGCGCGTCCGCGACGAGTGTGGCGACGTCGGTTGGTTCCAGCTGGTGGACAAGCACGTCATCCTGCTCTCCGGTGCGGGGGCCAACGAGTTCTTCTTCCGCTCGGCGGACGAGGAGCTGGACCAGGCGGAGGCCTACCCGTTCATGACGCCGATCTTCGGCAAGGGTGTGGTGTTCGATGCCAGCCCCGAGCGGCGCAAGGAGATGCTGCACAATTCGGCGCTGCGCGGTGAGCAGATGAAGGGGCACGCCGCGACCATCGAGGCTCAGGTAAAGGGAATGATCGCCGACTGGGGACCCCAGGGCGAGATTGAGCTGCTCGACTTCTTCTCCGAGTTGACCATCTACACCTCGACCGCCTGCCTGATCGGCGTGAAGTTCCGCAACCAGCTCGACCACCGGTTCGCGGAGTACTACCACGAGCTGGAACGCGGCACGGACCCGCTGTGTTACGTCGACCCCTACCTGCCGATCGAAAGCTTCAAACGGCGCGACGAGGCCCGCGTCAAACTCGTTGCGCTGGTGCAGGAGATCATGGACCAGCGGGTGGCCAATCCACCCAAGGACAAAACCGACCGCGACATGCTCGACGTGCTGGTGTCGATCAAGGATGAGGACGGCAACCCCCGGTTCTCCGCAGACGAGGTCACCGGGATGTTCATCTCGCTGATGTTCGCCGGCCACCACACCAGCTCGGGCACCTCGGCGTGGACGCTGATCGAGCTGATCCGCCACCCCGACATCTACGCCGAGGTGCTCACCGAGCTCGAGGAGCTCTACGCCGACGGCCAGGAGGTGAGTTTCCATGCGCTGCGGTCGATTCCGAAGCTCGACAACGTGGTCAAGGAGACGCTGCGGCTGCACCCGCCGCTGATCATCCTGATGCGGGTCGCCAAGGGCGAGTTCGAGGTCGAGGGCTTTCCGATTCACGCCGGCGACTTCGTCGCCGCCTCCCCGGCGATCAGCAATCGCATCCCCGAGGACTTCCCCGACCCGGATGCGTTCAGGCCCGATCGCTACAACAAGCCCGAGCAGGCCGACATCGTCAATCGGTGGACCTGGATTCCGTTCGGCGCCGGGCGACACCGCTGTGTCGGTGCCGCGTTCGCACAAATGCAGATCAAGGCGATCTTCTCGGTCCTGTTGCGCGAGTACGAGTTCGAGATGGCCCAGCCGGCCGATAGCTATCACAACGACCACTCCAAGATGGTTGTCCAGCTCGCCCGGCCGGCCAAGGTGCGCTACCGCAAGCGGAAAGCCGGGTGAGTCATGGGTTTTCGAATCGAAGTCGATCTGGATCTGTGCCAGGGCCACGCCATGTGCGAACTGGAGGCGCCGGACTACTTTCGGGTGCCCAAGCGCGGCAAGGTCGAGATCACCGATCCAGAGCCGCCCGAAGACGCCCGCGACGAAGTCGAGCGCGCGGTCGATATGTGCCCAACGCATGCACTGTTCATCAAAGAAGATTCAGGAGACTGACTTATGACATCACGAGCTTCACGCGAGGAACTCGAGGCATGGGTCGACCGCTGGCTGCAAGCCAACAAGGACTGCGAGAAGGCCGGTGACTGGCGGCCGTTGGCGGACTTCTACACGCGCGACGCCACCTACGGCTGGAACATCGGCCCCAAGGAAGACGTCATGTGCGTCGGCGTCGACGAGATCCGCGACATCGCCCTCGGCCTGGAAATGGAGGGCCTGGAGAACTGGGTGTACGAGTACCAGAAGGTGCTCATCGACGAGAAGCAGGGCGAGATCGTCGGCTTCTGGAAGCAGATCGTCAACAAAGCCGACGGCACCCAGGACGAGATCTACGGCATCGGCGGCAGCTGGTTCCGCCTCAACGCCGAGAACCTCATCGAGTGGCAGCGCGACTTCTTCGACTTCGGTCACGTGGCGAAGATGTTCGCGACGCTGATCGAGTCCGGCGACCTCAGCGCCGGCATGCAGAGGCGGATCGAGCGCAGCCTCGCCGGCGAAAAGCTGCCGGGCTACTACCCGCTTGGCCAGGCACCCGTCCCGATTTGGTGACCGCGGACCGATGACGGACCAACCAAGCATTTGATTTGTTGCACGCGCTATGCTGACGCGACAAGGGTGCCTGTGGCGCCCGTCACCAAGTTGTCCGGCATGAAGGCGCCGGGCAGCGCTGATCGATTCAAAGGCGAAATGGGGTCAGGACCATCGTGAAGACAAAAGGCGCACTGATCTGGGAGTTCAACCAGCCCTGGTCTATCGAGGAAATCGAGATCGGCGACCCGCAAGCGCACGAGGTCAAGATCCAGATGGAAGCGGCGGGCATGTGCCACTCCGACCATCACCTCGTCACCGGCGGCATCCCGATGGCCGGCTTCCCGGTCCTCGGCGGCCACGAGGGCGCCGGCATCGTCACCGAGGTCGGCCCGGGCGTGGAAGACATCGCCCCGGGCGACCACGTCGTGCTGTCGTTCATCCCGTCCTGCGGCCAATGCCCGACCTGTCAGGCCGGCATGCGCAACCTGTGCGACCTGGGGGCCGGCCTGCTCGGCGGCGCCGCGGTCTCCGACGGCACGTTCCGCATCCAGGCCCGCGGCCAGAACGTCTTCCCCATGACGCTGCTGGGCACGTTCTCGCCCTACATGGTGGTGCACCGCAGCTCCGTGGTGAAGATCGACCCGTCCGTGCCGTTCGAGGTGGCGGCCCTGGTCGGCTGCGGCGTCACCACCGGCTACGGCTCGGCCGTCCGCACCGCCGACATCCGGCCGGGTCAGGACGTCGCCATCGTCGGTGTCGGCGGGGTCGGCATGGCGGCGCTGCAGGGCGCAGTCAACGCCGGCGCGCGCTACATCTTCGCGATCGACCCGGTCGAGTGGAAGCGCGATCAGGCGCTGAAATTCGGTGCGACGCACGTCTATCCCGACATCAACGCGGCGCTGATGGGCATCATGGAGGTCACCTACGGCCTGATGGCCCATAAGGTGGTCGTCACCGTCGGCGAGCTGCAGGGCGCCGACATCGACAACTACCTGAACATCACCCAGAAGGGCGGCACCTGCGTGGTGACCGCCATCGGCAGCCTGCTGGACACCAACGTCAACCTGAACCTGGCGATGCTCACCCTGATGCAGAAAAACCTGCAGGGCACCATTTTCGGCGGCGGCAACCCCCAGTACGACATCCCGCAGCTGCTGTCGATGTACAAGGCCGGCAAGCTGAACCTGGACGACATGGTCACCACCCAGTACCGCCTCGAGCAGATCAACGAGGGCTACCAGGACATGCTGGACGGCAAGAACATTCGCGGCGTCATCCGGTACACGGACGCCGACCGGTAACTCCCCCACCCACTGGTCCCGAGTGACCGGGTTCGGTCACCTGATGGCGCCGGGACGGATCGGCGCCATGACGGTGCGCAACCGCATGGTCATGTCTCCGATGGAGACCATGTACGGCACCCCGGACGGGCTGCCGTCGCAGCGCACCCGTGACTACTTCGCCGCCCGTGCCAGAGGCGGGGTGGGGTTGATCACGCTGGGCGCCACGGGAATTGACCATCAACACCCCGAGACGCCCGCGGGCCTGCACCTGGCCACCGACGAGGCGGTCGACGCGCATCGGGCGCTGGTGGAGGTTGTGCACGAGCACGGCGCCAGGATCCAGCCGCAGATCGTGCACGCCGGACCGGACGGTCTGGGGCCCGAGATCTTCGGTGTCACATCGTTGGGGCCGTCGGTGATCCCCTCCTACCTCACGGGGCGCCCGTCGGCCGAGATCACCAAGCACCAGTTGTGCGGGGTGCTCGATTTGTTCAAGGCCGCGGCGCGGCGGGCCGTCGAGGCGGGGTACGACGGCATCGAGCTGCACGCCGCGCACGGGTACATGTTGCTGGGCTCGTTCCTTGCGCCGCAACGCAATCGCCGCACCGACGAGTACCGGGGCGATTCGCCGCGTGGCCGCGCACGGGTGGTGCTCGACGCGCTCGCCGCGATCCGCTCCGAGATTGGTGACGCCCTCCCGATCACGCTGCGCATCTCGGGCTACGAACGGGTCGCCGGTGGCCGCCCGATCTTCGAGACCGCGCAGCTGGCACCGGAATTCGTCGCGGCCGGTGTCGACGCCTTCCATGTCAGTGGCGGGGTGATCGACCGGCTGGTGACCGGCATGGTCAACGGCGCCGACGACGGGGAGGAGCTCAATGTCGGCGCCGCGGCCGCGGTCAAGCAGGCGGTCGACGTGCCGGTGATCGCCGTGGGCCGCATCCACGACCCGGTCCGCGCCGAGCGGATCCTGGCCGATGGGCGTGCAGATTTCATCGCGATGGGTCGTCCCCTGCTGGCCGATCCCGACCTGCCGCGCAAACTGCTCGAGGGGCGCCAGCACCGGATCCGTCGATGCATCTCCTGCGAAAACTGCATCGACGCAATGGAACAGCGTTTCTCCGTCGACTGCGCCGTCAATCCCCGCACCGGCAAGGAGCGCGAACTGTCGCCGGCCCGCGCCGCGCGCGCGAAGAGGGTCGTGGTGGTCGGCGGCGGGCCCGCCGGGCTGGAGGCGGCGCGGGTCGCGGCCGAACGCGGCCACCGCGTCACGCTCTTCGAACGCAGTGCCACGCTGGGCGGGGCGCTGCGCTGGGCGTCGGTGCTGCATCCGGAGAACCAGCCGTTCCTGCGCTACCTGCGCGACGAGATCACGCTCAGCGGCGCGCAAGTACAGCTCGGCCACGAGATTTCGGCTCGGGACGTCGTCGACGCCGGCCCGGACGCGGTGATCGTGGCGACCGGGGGCCGCGTCGCGGTGCCGACGATCGCCGGGTCCGACCTACCGCACGTGCACACCGGGCCCGGGTTGCGTGAATTGCTGGGCGGCAAAGCGGAATCCGGCGCCCCGGCGTGGCAGCGGCTCGGGGCGTCCGCGCTGGGCGGCTGGCGGCAGCGCCTGGTGCGGCCCGCCGCCGTCCGGCTGGCCAGCCGCGCCTGGATGCCCGTCGGGCGCCGGGTCACGATCGTCGGCGGGGACCTGGTCGCCCTGGAATTGGCCGAGTTTCTGGCGAGCCGGGGTCGGCTGGTGTCGATTCTGGAATCCGGCAAGGACATCGCGCCCGAAGTGGGCAACAAGCGCAAGACTGAGCACATGGATCGACTCGACCGGCTGGGCGTCGCCGTGCACGTGCGGGCACGCGTGGAACGGATCATCCCCGAAGCGGTGATGTTCACCCCCGCCGGCGGCACCACCCGGCGGTTGCCGGCCGACAGCGTCGTGCTGGCCGGCGCGGTCGAGGCCGACACCACGCTGTTCGACGCGCTGATCGCCGCGTTGCCCGGCGCCGAGGTGCACGCGGCGGGCGACTGCACCGGGCTGGGGCTGATCCGAAAGGCCACCGAGGAAGGCGCGCGCGCCGCGTGCGCAATCTAGTGACAGGAGAAACAACGATGACCCAAACCGCCCAATCCCCGGCGCTGACCGCTTCGCAGTCCTCGTGGCGCTGCGCTCAGGGCAAAGACCGGGACGGCTGGCTGGCGTTGATGACCGATGACGTAGTCATCGAGGACCCGATCGGCAAGTCGGTCACCAATCCCGACGGCACGGGGGTCCGCGGAAAGGCGGCCGTCGGCGAGTTCTTCGACAACAACATCGCCAAGAATCAGCTGACCATCACCTGCGAGGAGACTTTCCCGTCCAGCTCGCCCAACGAGATCGCTCATATCTTGGTGCTGCAGAGCAAGTTTGAGGGCGGCATGACGAGCAAGGTGCGCGGCGTGTTCACCTACAAGGTCGACGACGCCGGGCTGATCACCAACATGCGCGGCTACTGGAACCTCGACGTGATGGAGTTCGGCCAGGAGTGACGCCGCGGCGGCGCGGTCACCGGCGCGTGAAGATCAGATGCGTGACGCCGCTGGGACTGCTCACCGACTCCACCGTGAATCGCTGCTGGAACTCCTCGAGCCCCTCCCACAGCGACTCCCCCCGCCCCAAGACGATGGGCACCACCACGACGTGCAGGTGGTCGACCAGGTCGGCGGCGATGAATTGGCGGACGGTCGAAGGCCCCCCGCCGAGGCGAATGTCGAGATCGCCCGCTGTCTCTCGGGCCAGCTGGATGGCTTGCCCCGGGCGAGCGTCGACGAAATGAAAGGTCGTGCCGCCTTCCATCTCGATCGGCCGCCGGGGGTGGTGGGTGAGCACGAAGACCGGCGTGTGAAAGGGCGGCTCGGCACCCCACCACCCTTTCCACTCGTCACCGCTTGTCCATGGGCCGCGCTGCGGCCCGAACTTGTTGCGGCCCATGATCTCGGCGCCGATGCCCGGCTCCCACTGGCTGGCCAGCGCGTCGTCGATGCCGGTAGTGCCACCCGATTCGCCGTGCATCGCTCGGAAGGTGCGCGTCTTGAAGAACCACTCGTGCAGCCGGCCGCCGGCGTGCCCGAAGGGCGCATCCAGGCTTTGGCCGCTACCGGTGGCAAAGCCGTCGAGGGAAACCGAGAAGTTGTGCACCCGCACCTGTGACATGAAGCTCCTAAATGTGCATCCCGTTCTGGGGCCGTGCCTGGATTGACCGTCGGAGCCCGCAAAACTCATCGCCGAGATTGCCGTCACGGTCGTGACGTGAGGCCGACCGCGACCATGGCGGCAATTTCGCCGCCCCTATGCTGGGGCCATGGCGTCGATCTTCACCAAGATCATCAACCGTGAACTTCCCGGCCGCTTCGTCTACGAGGACGACGACGTCGTCGCGTTCTTGACGATCGAGCCCATGACCCAGGGGCACACGCTGGTCGTGCCGCGGGCCGAAATCGATCAGTGGCAGGACGTCGACGGCGCGACCTTCGCGCGGATCATGGCCGTCAGTCAGCTGATCGGCAAAGCCGTGTGCAAGGCCTTCCGGACCGAGCGGGCGGGGGTGATCATCGCCGGGCTGGAGGTGCCCCACCTGCACGTGCACGTGTTTCCCACCCGCCGCCTGAGCGACTTCGGCTTCGCCAACGTCGACCGCAACCCGTCGGCGGAATCCCTGGACGAGGCGCAGGCCAAGATCAAGGCGGCCCTGGCTCAGTTGGCGTGAACCGGCTCCGGCGCCGGCACCTCGCTGACCCGCGGCAGCGTGACGCGGAAGCAGCAGCCCTGTCCGGGCGCGGTCGTCACCGTGACGGCGCCGCCGTGCGCCCGCACCAGCGAGTCGACGATCGATAGACCCAACCCGGTGCCACCGCTGGCGCGCGCCCGCGACGAGTCGGTGCGATAGAACCGCTCGAACACCCGCGACGCGTCCTGCTCGGTCATGCCGGGACCCTGGTCGGCCACCTCGAGCACCGCGTCGTCCCCCTCGGTGCCGACCCGCACGGTGACGTCGGCGTTCGCCGGCGTGTGCTGCAACGCGTTGGCGACCAGGTTGCTCAGCACCTGCCGGATCCGCGGTTCGTCTCCGAGCACCTCCGGGGTGCCGGGGCCGTCGAGGACCTCCATGGCGATGGTGCGCTTCGGATCGATCGCCTGTGCGTCGTGCACGGCGTCGCTGGCCAGCGCCAGCAGGTCGACCCGGTTGTGCTCCAGTGGCCGCTGCACATCAAGGCGGGCCAACAGCAGCAGGTCGTCGACCAGCAGCCCCATTCGGCTGGCTTCGCTCTCGATCCGCGACAGCAGCATGGCGACGTCGCGCGCGGCGCCCTGGCGATACAACTCGGCGAAGCCGCGGATGGTGGTCAGCGGGGTGCGCAGTTCGTGGCTGGCATCGGTGATGAACCGCCGCATCCGCTCCTCGGAGCCGCGGGCCTTCGCGGCCGAGGACTCCGAAGACGCGAGCGCTTCCTGGATCTGAGAAAGCATGCCGTTAAGGGCGAGCGAAAGCCGACCCACCTCGGTACGCGGATCACGTTCCGGCACACGGCGATCCAGCTGACCGGAGGCGATCGCAGCGGCGGTCTGCTCGACCTCGGACAACGGCCGCAGGCTGCGCTGCACCACAGCGAAGCCGGCGATGCCGACCACCACCAGCACCGCCACCCCGATGCCGATCTGGAGCCACACCAGGGAGCTGACCGTGTGCTGGACGTCGGAAAGGTCGATCGCGACGGTCGTCAGGCCGTGCGGGCCGCGCACCGACACCGCGCGCCACTGGATGTCCGACCCGTTCACCGACGGCAGCGTCGTCGGATTTGGGCCCACGTCGTTGTTGGGCGGCAAGGCCGGTTCGGCGTTGCGGTCGTTGATGGCGGTGAACGGAGTGCCGTCGATGCCGATGCCCCGCACGTAGAACTTCGACGGTGGCCGGCCGGGGTCGGGCCCCTCGTAGGGCGGCGGCGACTGCCGGCGGGGCGCCTGCGCCCACCCGCGGGACGCGTCCAGCAGCGTCTGGTCGATCCGCGTGACGAGGCTGTGCCGCAGGATCGACGTGACCGCGATGCCCGAGACCGCCAGCCCGCACGCCACCAGCACCAGGGTGGCAGCGACCAGCCCTACCCGGAGCGGCAATCCACGTCGATGCGGTGTGGCCATGATTGTTCGCTAACGCTGATGACCGGGCGCGCGCTCAGCGCGGTTCCCGCAACACGTAACCCACGCCGCGCAGGGTGTGCAGCAGGCGCTTCTCCCCGGTGTCGATCTTGCGCCGTAGGTACGAAACATAGGACTCGACGACATTGACGTCACCTCCGAAGTCGTATCGCCAGACGTGGTCGAGGATCTTGGGCTTGCTCAACACCGTGCCCGCGTTGATCACAAAGTAACGCAGCAGCGTGAATTCGGTCGGCGACAGCGAGACCGGCTCGCCGGCCTTCCACACCTCGTGCGTTTCCTCGTCGAGTTCGATGTCGGCGAAAGTCAGTCGGGCACTGCGCGGTTCGGCTCCGCCCTTGCCCGCGCGCCGCAGGATGACCCGCAGCCGGGCGACCACCTCTTCGAGGCTGAACGGTTTGGTGACGTAGTCGTCGCCGCCCAGCGTCAGGCCGGCGATCTTGTCCTGCAGCGAATCTCGGGCCGTCAGGAACAGCGCTGGCGCGTCGATACCGTCGGCGCGCAGGCGACGCAAAACCCCGAACCCGTCCATGCCGGGCATCATCACGTCGAGGATCACCGCGTCGGGGCGTGCCTCCCGCGCGCGATCGAGGGCCTGGGCCCCGTTCGTCGCCGTGTAGACCTCGAAGCCCTGGAATTTGAGGCTCACTGAGAGCAGTTCGACGATGTTGGCCTCGTCGTCGACTACGAGGACGCGAGCCTCCGGTTTCGATTCGGTGGGGGTTGCCGCGGTCATCAGGTTCTTCTGCCTCTTGTTGAACGTTAGCTATGTGAAGGTTGTGTGATTGCTGAAAGCTCAGTGCCAACACTCTGATAGTAGTCTGCCAGAATCCTCGCATCGGCTTGGACCTGCGCAAGTCGGTGCGGCCGCGTCGCGAATAAACTCGTGGAATGAACCTCGCCGCACGGATCGTCTCGGCCGCGACCGCCCCGGCCCGAGTCGGGCTCGCCGCCGCGGATGCCAGCCTGACCGTCGCGAGCACGGCGGTGGGGGTGGCGAAACGCGCTCTGGGTGACGGCGGGACCGCCGGCACCACCGCCATGACGTCCATGCTCGGAATCGACGACGCGATCGTGCGCGCCAACCGGCTCGCCCGACTGCTGGACGACGACGCGCCGCTGGGACGGGCCGTCGCGCCGGACGGGCCGATCGATCGGCTGCTGCGCCCGGGCGGCGTCGTCGACATGCTGACGTCGGAGGGTGGCCTGCTGGACCGCCTCACCGCGGAGGGCGGCGGCCTGCACCGCACGCTGCAGCCCGGCGGGCTGGCCGACCAGCTGGTCGCCGAGGACGGGTTGATCGAGCGCTTGCTGGCCGAGGACGGGCTGGCCGACCGGCTGCTCAGCGAGGGCGGGCTGGTGGACAAGCTGACGGCGAAGCACGGTCCGCTGGATCAGCTCGCCGACGTCGCCGACACCCTGGCGCGGCTGACGCCCGGGATGGAAGCGCTGGAACCGGCGATCGCCACGCTGCAGGACGCCGTCGTCGCGCTCACCATGGTGGTCAACCCCCTGAGCAATATCGCCGACCGCATTCCGCTGCCGGGCCGGCGACGCCCTTCGTCGCGTCCGGTGCGCTCAACGCGCGTGATCGACAGCGGCGAGTGACCGATTACGCTTGACCCGGCTTGACCCCGCCTCCTTAGCTCAGTGGTAGAGCACTCGCCTTGTAAGCGAGCGGTCGTCAGTTCAATCCTGACAGGGGGCTCCGTACGGTGACTGCCGATGGATGACGCGCGTTTTCGCGGCAGGGTTGCGGTAACGTCCTGGGGGTGCGCGCGGAATCTGTAGGTGCCGCGGCCGCGGTCGCCGCGGTCTTTGCCGCGTGTTCGTGTCCCACCGGTTCGGCTGACCCCACGCCCGAAAATCCACCGTTCCCGGTCGGTGAGATGGGCGTGCCCGTGCACGTGCGGGCGGCCGGCGGCGCAACCGCCGACATCACCGTCAACAGTGCAACGTGGTTGCCGCCGGGGTGCGCCTCCCATTTCGCGAATCCTTCGGGTGACCCCGGCTGCAACGTGGTGGAACTGACCATCACC